>JBGTFI010000001.1:0-2365 GCA_041747335.1 Phycisphaeraceae bacterium
GAGCCGCCGCCGGCGGTGAGGCGGTCGTTGCCCTCGCCGCCGGAGAGTGTGACCGGCACGACGACCTGCGGCTGAATCGTGATGACATCATCGCCCGCGCCGCCGTCGGCGAGGATGCGCGACACGCCGCTGAAGGTCTGATTGAATCCGAACGCCGAGACAACAACCGTGTTGTTGTTCGCTCCGGCGCTGACGGTGAACGTCTCGGCCGCATCGACATGCCCCGCGCCGCGCAGCGTGGCGCGGGGGCCCATGTTCAGGTGCAGCGTCCCGCCGATCACCTGGCCGAGCACCGGCGCGGCCACGAAGGTGTTGTCCAGTTCGAAGTCCAGCAGCCGCAACGTCAGAACGTTGACATCGAGCTTCAGGAGCAGCGGAATCTTGGCGAAGATGTCGATCTCCAGGTCCGCCTGCCCGCCGGTGTTGAAGATGTTGATGTCGCTGACCGAGCGGCTGAGGTCGAACTCATTGGCGCGCACCACGCCGTCGCCATTGGGATCCGCGAGGTTGTAGGTCGGCCCGCCTTTGAGAATCCCGCGGATGCCCAGCTTCAACGGTCCCAGGCCGTACGTATACGTCAGCCCGATGCCCAACTGGAGCTTCGCCTGGTCCACATCCGGCGTACCGACGATCGCGCGCTGAAGATGCGCCAGGAAGTCGCCGGTGTTGGGGTCGATGCCGTCGAGGTCATCGACGTAGAAACCGTTGAAGATGTCCTGCGCGTTGCCCGTGCGGTAGAACGTCTCGAGGCCGGTCACGTCATAGCCGAAGCCGAAATCGGCTCGGATGTCGATGTTGACGGTGATCTGCGTCTTGCTCTTTTTCTTTTTCTTCTTGTCGTCGCTTTCGCCGGTCTTCTTCGCGTCGTCCTTCTTCTGATCGCCGGTCTTGGACTTGTCCTTGTCCTTGTTGTCCACCTCGGCGGCGGTCTTCTCAGCGTCGATGCCCAGGAACTTGAGAATGTACTGCGTCACGTCGATGGGGATTTCGATCGGCAGGTCGAAGACGAGGTCCGGCATGCGGTAATCGAGCAGTTGGTCGTTGCCATCCGCCCCGGCGATGTCGGTCCTGCCCAGGGCGAGCTTGAAGCTCTTGGCCGCGTCTTCGAGGATGAAGAAGTGGACCGGTTCGATGAGCTTCTCATCCTGCCCGCCCAGCTTCGCGATCAGCTTGATGATCGGCAGCACCTTGAGCACGCTGGGCGGATTTGCCCCCGGAAGTCGCTGCGTGCGCAGCAGGGCGTCGGCCGCCTCCTTCGCGCCCGCCTGGCCATCCTGGGAGAGGATGTAGACCTGTCCGAGGATGGTGCCCGGATCGCGCAGGGCCGCGTCCACGAACGCCGCCTCCTGTGATTCGGTCAGCCCGTCGGGCACGTCCACGACCGGTGCGAATGCCAGCGGGTCGGAGGCCGCGATGATCTCGCCGGTAGCGGTGCCGCGGGCGACATCGCCATCGAGCGTCATCGAACCGAGGCTCACCCATGCTTCCACGTCGGCGGGCAGATTCGCGAGGATGCCGAGAATCTCCGTGATCCCCTCGCGCGCGCCGATAAAGCCGTCGATCGCCAGCTCCCCTCCGCCGAAGATCGCGAACGCCTCGAGGAACGAAACGGCTGAGAGCACCTGCGAGACGACGGGCAGGTCCTTGTCGAAGATGTCCAGGAACGTCAGCGGGCCGAGCGCCTGTTCGATCTTCTGGATGGCCGGGAAGGCGAAGTCGCGCATGAAGGCGACCAGTTCGAAGCTCATGTCCGCCTCGATGATCGGCGTAACATCGCCGATCGCGGGATCGTCCGCCGTGAAGGTCCACGCCGCGCGCAGGTCCATGCCGTAGGTGGGGAAGGCGCCGTGGGCGATGACCTGCTGGATCAGCACGCCCTGCGGATCGCGGTCGCCGGCGATCAGCACGTCCGGCAGGTCGGTCACCAGGCGCAGGTTCACGGCGGCGTCGCCGGTGAATGAAGCGTCGATCATCTCGGCCGCGGGGCGGGCCATCAGCGCCTGGCGTGTCAGTCGGCCGGTGGTTCCGCCGAGCAGGTTGATGGTGTATTGGCCGGTGAGGTGACTGGGGTCGGCCGCGCTGTCCGAAGCGCGGTACGGCATCCCGCCCAGCGTGGCCTGGGTGTTGTCGATGCCGCGCAGGTCCGCCTCGACGGCGACTTTCAGTTCGTCGGCAGCCGAGGCGTCGATGAAGACGCCGGCGCTTCGGCTGATGCCGATCTTGAGGGGCATCTCCACGGCCGTTGAGACGCTCGCCTGTCCGTCGATGGTCAATCCAAGCCCCGGCAGCGCGAGGTCCACATCGATCGCGGCGCCCGTCGGCCCCATCGGCGCGCGGAGGATCACGTCGAAGGTCACCTCGTCGG
>JBGTFI010000002.1:0-7777 GCA_041747335.1 Phycisphaeraceae bacterium
GCTTCGGGCCGAGGGCGTGAGCTACGCATCCACAGCGTGGGCAAGACGACCGTCCGCAATATCCTCAAGGAAGGGGGGCTGGAACTCGTGACCTGCACCTCCGCCAACCATCACTCCGCATTACACTACCCCCATGGCCAATGTCCTCATGGCTTGGGAGCTTGGCGCGGGGCTGGGGCATCTGCTCAAGCTGCGGCGGGTGGCGGAGGAACTTGTCGCGCGTGGGCATGAGGTGTGCGTGGCCTCGCGTCATCCGGAGAACGCGCAGCAGGTCTTTTCCCGGCTTGGCGTGACGGTTTATCAAGCACCTTACCTGGTTGGGCCTCGCCCCTATGGCCTGTCCGACGTGCGCTCGATGGCCGAGATTCTCTACAACGTCGGCTTCGGTGACGTTGATGATCTTCGGATCGGTGTGCGGCAATGGCGGCGCCTCTTGGACGACCTCGCGCCGAATGCGCTCTACCTCGATCACAGTCCCACCGCCATGCTCGCCACCCGCGGCCGACCGATCGTGGTCGCCTGCCAGGGCAACGGCTTTCTCATGCCGCCTCTCGAATCGCCCCTGCCGCCTTTCCATCAAAGCATTCCGCTCGATGACGCTCTCATCGAGCACGAGGCGACCGCTCTGCGCAACGCCAATTGCATCATGGACAACCTTGGCGGCCCGCGGCTAACTGCCTTGGCAGACCTGTACCGCGACGCCGGTGAGCGGATTCTCACCACCTTTACCGAGTTCGATCCGTACGCGCCTCGAATGGACGCTGAGTACTCCGGCGTCTGGTCGGTCGCGGTTGGGCGGACGGCCGATTGGCCTCTCGGCGGTGGACGCAAGCTGCTCGTTTATGTCAGTCGGCAGGCGGCCTCCGATCGACTCTTGACCGCGCTGCGCCAGGTACGCTACCGTGCCCTGGTAGTCTGCCCTTACTTTGAGAACCGGGACATCGAGCGCTTTCGCGCACCCCATATCGCCTTCGTCACGCACGCGATCGACCTGACGCAGGCGATGAAGGAGGCCGACCTCTGCATCGCCGGCGGCGCGACCACCAGCGAAGAGAGCGTCCTCGCCGGCACGCCCGTGCTGCGCATCCCCACACAGAAGGAGCAGTATTACACGGCCTTGCGCATGCAGGAGCACGGCGCCGCGATGGTGGCAAGCCCGGGCAGCTCGGCCAAGGAGTACATCCAGGCGATCGAACGCGTGATGCGAACCGACCGCTTCACCCAGGCGGCCAGGAGCTTCGCCGAACGCCACGAAGGCTTCGACGCCGTGGAGCAGGTGCGTCGGGTCGTAGAACGACTGGAGGGCCACCTTCCGGCCCGTCAGGCGCCAGGCATGACCTGGCGTTCACATGCCCCCAGCCCGCAAGATGATGCGCGGCTGGTGAACGGCATCAGCGCCCCACTTCCTCTCTCGCTCTGCGACAGCCTTTCCATGCCTGACTGCCCTGTCGTGTTTCCGATCCGTGCCGAGGTGCGACGGCCGATCATCTGCCGGGTGTTTGAGGGGCTGAGCAACCGCATCAACGCCATCGCCACCGCGATGACCACCCGCCGGCCGATTCACCTCCACTGGCTGGTCAACGATCACTGCCCGGTCCCGTTCGAGGAGGTGTTCGAGCCTCTGGACGGCGTCCGGATCATCAATGAATCCGGCATCGAATACCCTTACTCGGTCGATGGCGATGTTTTCTGCTGGTTTTTCCCGAAGAACATCGGCCGCCTGCCGCATCCCGTCTTCCGTGAGCGGCTTTATGCCGCCTACCGGACGATCCTCGGCCGCATGAAGGTCGCCGCGTGGG
Organism: Phycisphaeraceae bacterium; assembly: GCA_041747335.1. Lineage (GTDB taxonomy): Bacteria > Planctomycetota > Phycisphaerae > Phycisphaerales > Phycisphaeraceae > JBGTFI01. Next base: position 1,800 of record JBGTFI010000002.1, read on the forward strand.
CCCGGCCGGCCGCCCCCGCCCTGGGCCTGCACTTTCGGCATCATCAGGAACACGCGGGCGAGCTCCCGCCGTTCCTGGCCGGGGTGAAGCGGGCGGTCGCCCTGCTTGCCCCCGCCTCCGTGTTCTTGGCCGGCGACAGCGTGGAGCACAAAATGGCGATCACCACACGGATGCGCGAGCTAGGGGTCAGCGTTGTGACGAACGACGTCCCGCTGATGGGTCACGACCTGGACCGCTCGGCCGATCAGGTTTCGGGGATGTGCCGCGACCTGCGCTCGCTGTGCGAATGCCGCCTGGGTGTGATCGTCAACTCGGCCCGCAGCACCGTCGCCGATCCGCTTCGCGGCCACGGCGTGCGCGCCTACCACACCTTCGACGACGGCCGGTTCCGGTATGGTGGGATGGATGACCTGTTCGAGTCGGTGGCGATTGAGGGATTGCTCAGGCCTAATGGCGTGGGGAGGTGTTCGTCTGAGTCGGGTGCTGTGCAGAGTGTGAGGGTGCGCGGCGGCGGACGGGATGGCGGCGGGTGAGGGGCATGGTCTACGGCAACCGCACGATGTGATCCTTGAGCTTCTCCGGCACCTCGATCTCCACATCGAGGAACTCAGCGTAATGAACCAGAAAACTCGCGTCGTAAGCCACCTTGAGGTTGAGCTCCCGCTTCGGGAACTCGGCCGTGCGGTAGTACGTCGTGTACCGCGCGAGCGAGGCCGAGGCTTCGTCAGGCGCTTCTTCCAGGATGTAGTTGAAGACGTTCCACAGCAGCTTCTCGCGCTTGCGCTTGCCGCTGAGGATCGTGTCGCTGAAGGGTTTTAGTTCCTCGAGCGGCCGGCCGCGCAGCTTGCCGGCCACCAGCAGCAGCCAGGCGCGGTTCTCCTTGGACTGCTCGAAGTCGATCTTCACATCGTCGCGCAGATACCCTGCGAACTCGATCAGCCGGTCCCACTCGCCCAGCACCGAGCACCAGAGGAGGCAGTCGAGCCAGTGACGTTCCCAAGCACAGATCCGATCCCAGAACTCACGATCTGGTGGAAGCTCCTTCCGCTGACCTGATGGAACCTCGTCCTTCCACCCACCAAACCAATACTCGCTGGTAGCATCAAGGCAGCGACGCGCGTAGTCGCGCGTCACATCATGAGCGTCAGCGAGGTAGCTCTCCAGGGCGATAAACCCAAGATCGAATGCCTCCATTGAGAGAACGGAGAAATGCCCTGCGTTCTTGATCGCCAGGTCTATTGGCGTATACCTTTGGCGCTCAGCATGGGAATCGATTGTTCGCCGAAAGTCGGCACGTTCTGGCGCCAATAGCAGTCGTTCGTAAAGCTTCATGCTGGTTCAGTATGCCGAAGGACCAATCTCATTCCACGCCTTGAGCACAAAGGAAGGATCACCGACAGTCTGCGCGGCCCGATTAGCAGGGGTGGTCACCAGGAGCGCCTGAAGTCGGTTTGATGTTTGAGCCGCCTGCAACTGATCCGCCCAGTATCCGTACCCACCGGAGCGCAGTCGCGCGATATGGCCATCGATCCATCCCTGACTCAACTGCCCGCCGAAGCTCGTGCTGCCCAGCCTCCCCGCGCCGCCCTTGGCCTCGACGATGATGAACGTGTCGCCCTGCTTGAACAGCCCGTCAAACCCGCGATAACGCGTCGGGAAGTTTTCGACGGCCTCAAACCCCAGCTTCCGCGCCACGCTGATCGCGCCGAGCTGGCCGACCCGCTCGGCGGCCTTGTCCGTCACGGCCCCCCCGGCGCGCTGAAAACCCTTGAGCGCATCGGTTAGATGATCGCTCGCGCCAACCAGCTTCCTGCCCGCGATCGCGCCCTTCTCCAGCAGCGACCCGAACGGCAGCACGCTCGCGAGCAGCCCGGCCAGAAGCATCAAATCCGGCCTGCTGCCGCTGACCACCTGCCCGATGACTTTCACCGCGTCGGTCAGGTTCTGCGACGCGTCGAACGCCTTGGCGGCGGCGATGACGTTCCGGTTCCGCATCAGCGACTGAATGGAATGCGTCGTCAGCTGAGTGACGTATGTGAAGAACAACCCCGTCGGATCCACCCCCATCACCGGATTCCCATGCACATACCCGTACTTGTGCAGGCTCAGCGGCGAATTGATGTCCCCGGCGAACGGATCCATCCGCGTGAATCTGCCATTGCTCGGGTCGTAGTAGCGGGCGCGGAGGTACGAAAACCCTGTGTTGACATTGAATTCCTCGCCGGAATACAGCAGCGACGTCAGCGCGGCCGAGGCGTCGAAGCTGATCGCGTTGCCGTAGGCATCGTAGTCGAACGTACGCCCCCCGGAAGTGCTGAGCGTGCGCGTGTGGCTGGGCGCATTGTTGCGCAAGCAGCGCTGCCGCCAGTGGCGCGCCCTCTCTCGCCGCGCGAAGCGCGACGCTGCGCGGCGGCGTGCGGGATGACGGCGGGTGAGGGGCATGGGGAGGATGATACCGCGAGCCTTTAGGTGTGGCTTGGCGTCGCTTCAATGATGGGTGGCTGAGGACCGTGAATCAGTTTGTGGGCCAGCTCACCTATCTCCTTCGCTTCCAGTGATGAGGCATAGACCGGATCACCCTCCACCAGTACGTGTCCGCCTGTTCTGTACTTGTGCGGATGCCTGATCTCTGCCGAATCTGTGGATGGATCAGAGCAGATGGAGATCATGTTGTAATTCCTTATGGCTTCGTCCCATGTCCCCCAAGGTGTGATGCTCAGAGCCTTATGCCATTGGATTTCAGATTCCTCATGCGGGAGATCCGCCCGCGATCCGTTGAGCGATCGAGTGATTGCCTCGCCAATTTCATTTGGAGAAGCACTGTAGCTAAGTGCTGTCGAGGGTTCGCCGTAGGGACACCACCCGCGAGTATCGCGATGTCTTGCGATAATGAAAACCTCTTTGCCATCGAAGAGAATATCACAGTATTGTCTCGTCGTTCTCATGGGTAATCCTGGTTCCGCACGTCGGAAGAGATTCTTGATCAATCGGCTCAGTTTCATCCCTGTTTTCCTCACGGCACGAACTGCAACACCACCTTGACATCCGGGAACTTGGAAACCGCCTCGTTGACGAACCGAGTCAATGTTTGCGCCTGCGCGGATGTCGCGGCGCCCTGCTCCATCGCCAATACCAAAACTTTGGCATCAAGTGGATTTGGTGTGCCTGCACCAACTGGGAATCTGGGGTGGGGAATCCCCGTGAACTTCTGCAAATCCCGCGCGTACCCATTGAGCCTCGACAAGAGGTTAGAGGTCGTCTGATACGTATCCGCAGTCAGGTCCAAGCTCTTGATCGACGTTGCGATGCCCCGCCCTCCCTTGATGATGTAGTCGTCGATCACGGGGAAGCCCCGAATCGTCTGGCCAAGGAAGGACGCCGCTCGATTCAGGATCGCCCTCTCAATCGCCAGACCACGCTCGAAGTGATTGGCGAGCCGCCAGACGGATCCGGGAAGGCGTAGCGCGCGGAAATTCGCGACAGCCTGTCCCACCGCCCGAATCTTGAAGGTGTTCGAGCCGAATGCACGCACCAGCCCAGCGCCGCCGCCGCCCAGCACGGCCCCCAATGCGAAGTCCGTGGCGATCCCCACAGCGAAGTTCTGGAACGTATCGCGCAGAGACACGCCAGCCTGAAGATCCATTGCCGCACCGATAGCGCGGAATGGCAGTGAAAACACAGCGGAGGTTAGTCCAGCGCTGATTCCAGCACGAATAATAGTGGAGAGAAGCGTGACTTCACCGCTTGGATCGATGTTGATGATCGGATTCCCATGCACATACCCGTACTTGTGCAGGCTCAGCGGCGAATTGATGTCCCCGAAGAACGGGTCCATCCGCGTGAATCTGCCATTGCTCGGGTCGTAGTAGCGGGCGCGGAGATAATAGAAACCCGTGTGAACGTCGAGCTTTTCGCCTGAATACAGGTACGTCGTCAGCGCCCCGGAGGCCTCGATGCCGATGAGGTTGCCCCACGCATCGTAGTCGTAGTGCTCGGCAATATCGCCATCCATCTCCACCAGCGTGCGCGTCGAGCCGTGCGCATCGGTCAGCAGCACGTGCAGTTCTTCCGTCGTCACGTCGAACTGCGCGACCATGTCCAGCCCGATCGTGTAGCTGCGCGCAAGCTCATACTCGAGCACATCCTCCGCCACCTCAGCCAGTGTCGACTCTTCGATCACCTGTGAATAACCGGTCGGATTGAGCGCATCGTTGAGATAGCGCTTCGCCCCGGGGATCCAGACTTGCCGCAGGTTCGTCGCGCCCGCACCGGCCTGATTCAACAGGTCGGTGAACGGCTGGACATCGAAAAAGTCGAGCGCGCCGCTGGCATCGATGTCGCCGACCAGGTCCGGATCGACGCCGTACTGCGTTTCATAACCTGTTTCATCAAAGAGCGCCAGCTCGAACGGGGCGACGTCGAACGCATCGATCACCGAGTTCATGTCCATGTCGCCCACGAGCACGATCGACCCCGAAGCGACACGGATGCCCGATTCGTCATACTCGTAGCCGTCGATGCGTTCGGGCAGCGGCACGCCATCGCGGAAAAGGACGGACCGCCGCATGCGCCCGCGCACATCGTAGAAGGATTGAACCCGCTCGATCTCGGCGCCGGCGCCGAGGGTCAGCCCGGCCCGCGTGGTTTTCTGCGCCTGGACGGTGACGTTGTAGTCGTACACCACGTGCCGGTCGGCCTTGCCGTCCATCGTCCAGTGCGCCGCGAGCGCGGTGGGGCGGATGGCGGCGGCCAGCACCGGGTCGGCCGCGCCGAGGTCGTCGACGTCGTCGGTGTCGAGCGCCTCAGTGTAGATGCGCACGTCGTCGATCCAGCCCTTGAAGTAATGACTGTTGCCGGTGTTGGCGAAGACGTCTCCGTTGTGACGGGCGCCGATCGCGGCTTCGGTATGGTGATCCGGAACCGAAGTGGGCCCCCCGCTCGTGGACGCATGGATATCGTGGCCGGTGCCATTGCTCACGTACAGCGTGACCTTGCTGGTGGCGTTACCGTCATAGACGGCGACGACGTGATACCACTGGCCCTTCTCCAAGTCCAGCGTTGAGGACGCCGACTTGAGACTCGATCCGTTGCGCACCGACGCCTGGACCTGCACATTGGTCCCATCGTTCTTCACACGAATGCCCATGCCGCCGACCGTGGTGTCGCCCTCATCATAGATGGTGCGCCAACTGCTGTAGCCCGTACCGTCGTCGTTCGGATCCACCTTGAACCACATGGAGACACTGCGCGTCACGAACCCCGTCTCGACGACCGAGGAATCCTCCATCGCCGAGAGGTCCACGAAGTGATCGCCGTCGAAAAACACCGCCTCGTTGACGGCCCCGGCCTCGAGTACAGGGGTCTCGGAATTGCTCGTCGAAGTGTTCACGAACGTCGCGGTCTGGTTCTTCGACCTGTCGCTGGCGATGTCCGGGCCGTCCGCGCCCTTGAAGTCCTGGATCTCGTGAATCAACCGATCATTCGCATCGTACGTGTAGGTCACGCGCTCATCGAGGACCAGGTCGATCTGTTCATCCGTCTCCTTCAGCAGGCGGTTGCCGGTGAGGTCGAAGGCGTAGCGGGTGGTGTAGTCGTTGGCCGCGCCCTCGCCGTCGTGCTCTTCCTGGACGAGGCGGCCGAGGTTGTCGTACAGCCATGCGTAGCTGGTGGTGGTGAGCAGCCCCCCGGAAGCGTTATAGCGCTTGGCGGTTTCCGTTGCCCGCTGGCCGCTCAAGTAGGTGTAATCGAAGAGGTCCACCATGAGGTCGTCGGTGTCGGAGGCGTCGTTGAACCGGCGATCGGTGTCGTTGACGTCGCGGAAGTGCTCGACTCTGTAGGGCCGATCCATTGCGTCGTAATGATACCGCGTGACGATGCCGTTGGGCAAGAGGACGCTGTCGAGCCGGCCGAGGGCATCGTACTCGTAGTCGGTGACCTGCGGGGTGATGACGACGCCGTTCTCGCTGATCGCGGTGACC
>JBGTFI010000003.1:0-19965 GCA_041747335.1 Phycisphaeraceae bacterium
CTGCGCTATCCCGACGGGCTGGAGATCGAGCACGTCGTACAGCCCTCCGGCACGGTCTTTCACGGCGCGGACGGAACGCTGCACATCGACCGCGATGTGTTCCGCGCCTCGCACCCGGACATCATCCGTCAACCGCTGGGCGCTTCGGACATCCATCTGCCCCGCGCCCGAGGGCATCACGATGACTGGCTGGCCGCGATCCGCACGCGCACCGATCCGATCGCGCCGGTCGAGGTCGGCCACCGCACCGCCACGCTCTGCCACCTGCTCAACATCGTCTACACCCTGCGCCGCCCGCTCAAGTGGAATCCGGGCAAAGAAATGTTCGTGAACGATCCCCCGGCCGAGCGCTTCATGGACCGGGCGATGCGCGCGCCGTGGCGGGTGTGATGCAGGGCCGGAAGCCTGTCGCCAAAGCTCCGCGTGCCCCAGCACTGCCGGCCTGATTCTCAAGTGGTAGCTTGACAGCACCGCCGCCGGGACGGACCTCACTTCTTTGGGCATTAAAGGCGGGCGGTACCTTGACGCGCCGGCCGTGCGGTATTATGATGCGGATGTTGATGGGAGCGGCATCTGTGACGGTGACGCACTATTTCACCAACGACGCGAACATGAACGTTACCGCCCTGCTGGATACTTCCGGCGACGTGGTCGAGCGCTACGAGTACGACGGCTACGGCCGCGCCCACGTCCTCGACGCGGACTATTCCAGCGACGCCGACCAGTTCTCCGACCACGCCCAGGACGTGCTCTTCGCCGGCTATCTCCACGTCGGCGAGACCTTCTTGAGGACCGTCAGAGTGCATCGAAAAACCGCAGCCGAATCGCGCTCGCACCAGGAATCGCTTGTTGCCGATAAGAGCAGATACCAGTTGGAACTTACCATTCGAGAAACCAGCGTCATTTTCGGCATATTCAAATGGCGTGTTTGCATCGACTTATAGACTTCCTAGCGTTGTGGTGATAGGAGAAGGTATGAATCGTCTAGGTATTATCGCTGTCGTGTCGATTCTTCTGTCATTGATTTGCGGCCAGGCGGCGTTCGCTCAGTTTGCGGGCGGTCCGCGACCGCTTCGTGGGGACGAGTGGTTGACGAAATGGTGGACGTGGATGTACTGGTGGGAGACCAATCGCGAGGCTTATCTCGCGTCGCCCGACTCGATGCCCGCGGTGGATGCGGCGCTCAAGCAGCGAGCCGTGGCGGTTCTGACCGAAAGCCTGGGGCCTGACAATCCGGCGACGATTCGGGCCGCTTCGGCGCTAGCGCTGGGTCGGATGGAGGTGTCGGAGGCGACGAATCGGCTTATCGAGTTGACGCGTGACCAAGACGAGTCTGTGCGGCGGTCGGCGTGGATGGCCCTGGGATTGATCGGTGATCCCGCCGCGAGGGCCCATCTCGCCGGCGCGGCTGGCGGTCCGGGGATGAGTGAACATGACACGCTGGCCTGGATCGTGGCGACGGGGCTGCTGCGACAGCCTGATGACGAGCTGCTCCGGGCGATGATCCGGTTGGTGAATCAGCGTGAATCCGCTGAAGTTGCGCGCCTGGCAATGTGGGCGCTGCGTGTGCATGATCCGCCGGGGCTGGTCGAGTTCGCGCGAGCGATCACCGCTGAAACGACCGACCCAATGCTCTGCAACGAGGCTCTTCAGGTTCTGGGCGCGCTTGGCAATCATCGCGATCTGCAGAATCTCGGGCGTGTGTATCACAGCAGCCCTTCGGATCGGAACGTGCCGCCGGCCTTGCGGAAGATTGCCCGAAGCTATCAGCGACCTCAAGGCATTGTTCTCAGGTACGGACCTCCGCTCGCGGGGATGCGCTGCGCCGCGGCGGTGGCGTTCAACGCGCGGCGGGAAGCTGAGAACGAGGACGATTTTGAAATCTCCGTGATCACCGACACACTTGAACGCTCGTATGAACGGATTGACGGTAAGCCTTGGCGGATAGACCTATCGTGGAGCCATGGATCCAGCGCTCTGGAATCCGGCAGTTTCGAGCTGCGGTTTGGCCTGATCCCGCTCGGTCGGTTGGGACATGAACGACACGCCAGACTGCTCGTGGACGTCTTGAACGGAGTCCACACAACCTGGCGCAACGATCGGCGTAAGGCGAGCGATCCTTCCCGCGGGTTCGCGGCCGTGGCACTGGGTATCTATCTTCGGCGGCAGGGTGATGGTGATCCGCGAATTAATCTTGATCGTCGCAAAGGCCATGACGGCCAACGGGCTCACGTGCGGCGCAGCGGCACCCTCTGGCTCGTTCAGGATGCCCTGGCACGGACCGCGCGCAATGTGCGCGAGCCGCCGGACCTGCGCGCGGCTTGTGTGTTGGCGCTCGGACTTGGGGGTAATGCGCAAGGGGTAGCCGAGTCAATCAAATCGGCGCCCAACTCGCTGCGGGGCGCCGAGAGTCTGGTGGCCGGTTACGCCGTGTTGGCGCTCGGCATGCTGGGCGATTTGGATGCAATTGGGCTGGCCGGGCGCATGCTGCCGAAACCGATCACTCATGTTGATGTCGATTGGATTCGTCAGAACCGTCTTGGCGAGGAGGTTTCCATCGGTGACGTCATCGCTTTACGTGCCGCAGTGCTGGGGCTCGGTTGTTTGGGGAGAAGGGATGGCATCGGACTGCTTCATGCTCAATTCGGTCGTGATCCCACCACGAGTATGGAACTGATTCGCAGTCTCAGATGGTGCGGCGATGATTCGATCGGCGATGTTCTTGTGAATCTGCTTGATGAGCCGGATGACAATCAGGAGCTGACATCCGTCAGGCTGCTGAGCGCGTGGGCGCTTGGGGAGTCACTCGACCCGAACGAGGATCCCCGCCTTCACGCCGCATTGCTCAAAGACTGCAATCTCACGCTTCCCGCCTCGTCCGCATTTGTCCAAAATCGGATGAAACAGAGCGCAATCTACCGATATCGCTGCTACAGCAATGAGTTTCTTTTCCTGAGGTTAATCCCGCTCGGCTCCGAAATGAGGCATTGAATGTAAGGGCTGCACCGCGCGTAGCGAGCGAGGTAGGGTGGGTTGAGTCCTCGAAACCCACCACCATCGCACCCGATGATCGTGGGATCTCCCGGTATCATGTCATGATGACGCATAGCGCCGCTCATCCAGACCTGATCGCAAGCAATCCCCGCACGATGCCAGGCCGCGGCGAGAATCGTGAGCATCGGCCGCGCGCCGTACGCGGCAGCGGTGGGTTTCACTTGCTGTGAGGCGAAGCAATGAAAGGCATCGGCATGACTCGTGAGAGTCGTTTTGCCACTCTCTGGTGCTGGGTAGTGATTGTGGCAGCAGCAGGTGTCTATGGCGGATGCGCACATCGGGAGGACAAAGGCTCATCGCAGGAACAAAGCCGGGCTCTTGGCGATGCGTTCAGGCAGATGATTGAGCAATCTTTTGAGAGAGATAGGCTGAAGGGCAGACTCTTGTTGCAATTCGCTATTGATGATTCCTTGGCACGTCCTGAGTTCCGTCGAGCGATCTATTCGATTTTTTGGGGCAGTGCAGATGAGAACGGTGACACCGCAATCTATCACGCGGACGGTCGCGATGTCAGTTACCTAATGGCTGTTGGGGGGGATCTCGATCAGGCTAAGAGCGCAGTCATCTTGGCGGCGCTGTATGGCGGAGAAGAGGATTTGATGATTGAGATCGTTCTTGCGTGGAATAACGTCGAGAATCGGTGGGATCTACTGAGAAGCAGCACGTCGGGCCTATCATTCGCGCCTTTCCCCGCTGCTCGTTAGCCTTGCCGTCAGCCTGGAGGCTGTGTGCTTTGCCTGGCGGTTAGGCCACCAACCGCGCGGACGACGCTGAGATCTAAGCCCGTAGACCGCGGTGCCACTTCCGGTACATAACCTCTACGCGCTGCAGATTCCCGCAACCGTCTGACCCCCGCCGGGACGGACCTCACTTCCTTGGGCAACCTTCTCCACCGCCTCAACTCAATCCTCCGGCCTGATCCGCACATTCCGGAAGTGATGCTCGCGCCCCTCGGATTGCAGACCGATCGCGCCCTGGCGCTCGGAGAACCGCACACCGTGGTTGGCCAGGCGCCCGTTGACCTTGACGATCACTTCATCATCCCGGCAGGTGATCTCAAGCTGGTTCCATTCGCCCAGCGGGTTTTCGAGGCCCTCGGCCATCTTCACGATCCTGCGATCGTGTTTGCGAGCCGGGTCGGTCGGTTCGATCGGGGCGCCCGATGATCCAGTAATCCCCCGCGTGGCGATGTTCAAGCTGCACTTCAAGCGACTTCGGCCACGGACCGATCGCGCCGGGCGTGGTGGCGTGAACCAGGACGCCCGCGTTGCCGCCCTCGCCGCCGGGCTTCCAGCGCCATTCGAGCGTGAGCACGTAGTTGCGAAAGTGCGTCCGCGTCAACAGCGCCCCAATGGGTTGCCCGGTGCAGACCAGGACGCCGTCGTCGTCCACCCGCCAGGTGGGAGCGATGGGCGTGTCGCCCTCTGCCGTCTCGAACCGCCACGACCTGAGCGACCGATCAGCCAGCAGGTCGATACCCTGCGCGAATCCCGTTGTATTCGAGGCGGCCCCGCATCCCGCGGCCAGGGATGTGATCGTGATGAACAGAAGCACGGTGAAAGGGGGACAGGTCCGCATGATGTGAGGCCGCCAGTCTTCTTCGTTCCGCGAGATCGACTACGGAGAATGATACGCTCAAGCTGGAACGTCCATGCCTGCAATTCTACCCGTTCCCCGCGATCAAGGAACGACCGGCAACAGGTAGCTCGATTCAAGACGCGATGCCTGCCGCGTGGGCATGGGAATCAGTCCGTCCGAGCCAGGTCCGAACAGGGTCACGTGCCCGTCGGCGTAGGCGAAGTTGTTCACCGTCGGCCGCAATAGATCATCCTCCAGCGATCCCACCGCCAGGTGGGCGCTGCCCGCGAAACCCGGCGGGCTCCACTCCTCGAAGTGCATTGAATCGCCGGGGTGGTTGACGATAAACCGCGCAATTCCCCCCACGGGGTTGCGAAACGCCTTATCGCCGGCCAGCACCGAGAGCTGGTCGTCGTTGAACTTCCACGGTTGATCCGAGCGAATCCAGAGGTTGTCGAAGGTGAACTGGCGCACATCGCCGCGACCGTCGCCGTAGTATCCGGCCGTGAGCACGTAGTCGATCGAGATGACCAAAGCCTGCGAGGTCGAGGGCTTCCACGGTTTGACGCCCGGGCAGGCGAAGAAGTCCACGTTCATGTACGGTTCGTAGAGCGGGCGGGCGTCGAGCATCAGCCCCTTGACGACCGGCGGGAAGCACTCGTAGTCACCGGCCTCGAAGGGATGCATGGGCATTCGGCCGTGGTCGCTCTCGTAGGTGAGGATCGCCAGGGCGATCTGGCGCAGGTTCGACTGGCAGCGGGTGAACGTGGCCGAGTGCCGCACCTTCCCCAGGGCCGGCAGCATCAGCGCCACCAGCAGTCCGATGATCGCCACGACCACCAGCAGCTCGATGAGCGTGAAGGCGGGTCGCCCGGTGTGTCGGTGGCGGTCGGGCATGGGGGAGCCTTTCGCCTGCGGCATAATCCGTATACGTACTAACTGACAGGATAACCAAAGCAGGAAGAATGTCAAGAGCAAAGTATGCTTTTATTGATCGGCCCCGCGCTCCCCGCCCAGGCCTTTGCACCCGTAGCCGGTCTCCCGTATGCTCCCCAGAAGCTCCCCCCCAGACACTTCCACTGAACGAAGGGAGACTTCGTGATGCCCCTTGCCAGGATTGACTTTTCGAGAGCGCGGCGACTCTGCACCGCGCAGGAGTGGCGCCTCGTGCAGACTGCGCGTCGCGACCCGCTCGCCCGGCTGACCATCGCGCAGCTTAGGCAGTCCATCGTGCGGGCGCGAAAGCTCCGGGATAAGTGGCGAGATCAGACCACCCGCCAGCACCGGCGTTCGCAGCAGAAAAAGGGCGCACGAGGGGTTTCGGCCCCTCAACGAAGCCCCGAAAAGCACGAACTCTTCGCGGCTGCGATGGACCGGTTTGAGTCCGAGCTCGCGCGCCGGTCGGCCCAGTCAAGCGGAGGTAACCAACCCAAACCGGTGAAGAAGCCCGGTTCCCGCGCCGCGAAGGTGGTCACGGTGGGGTCCAGCCCGTCCGCCAAAGCCACCCCCACCTCCATGCCGACGCCCGATCCGGGCCTGTCCATCAGCCGCGGAAAGCAACGTCGCGCCACGACCGCAGCCAAACAGGCGAAGATCAGAAAGACCGGTCTTAAGAGCCGCGTTCGAGGCCACGTCTCGGCCCGGGGCCGACGCACTCAGGCCAAACGTGACGCCCGAAACTGACAAAGCGGGTAACTCAGCCGTAATAGGCGCTTTTCCACGGAACTGCCGACTTTCCATGCTGGCCAAGGAGCATTTCCGGTGTCACAATGATAGGGGTTGGGATTCACCCGCGGGTGGACTATGATTTGCCGTGTTTCTTTTGGCGCCGGGCAGGGTGGCCATCCAAGAAGGGGAGGCAATGACATCCAGGCCGAACACTGGAGCGACGTGGCTGTTCGCGTGTCTGGCGATGATCGCTGCCGCGCCGAACGTCCACGCCATCACCATCCGTCACGACGTGCCGGATGACGCGTATGTCGCCCTTTCACTCCGCCCGGAATATGACGCGGTCGGGTGGCTTCGCATCACCAGCGGGCGCGACTACGCCTGCTCCGGTACGCTCATCGGCGACCGCTGGGTGCTCACGGCCGCACACTGCGTGAACAGCAATACGATCAATAACGTATCGCGCGTGGTGTTTACGGATTCGCTCGGCCGCACACACGCCGTTTCAGGCTGGATCGTGCATGAGAGGTGGAGTCGCAACCTCGTGTCCGGGTGGGACATGGCCCTGATCGAACTCGCCCAGCCGATCACGGACATCCGCCCGGCGGAGCTTTACACCCGCGACGATGAGAAAGGCCGCGTCGCCACCATGGTCGGGTACGGCACCACCGGGACGGGCATCACCGGCAACGTCCTGCCCCCGCTGACGCGTCGCGCCGCCCAGAACATGCTCGATCTTTACGGCGGGGAGCTGGACCTGAGATTCTGGTCTTCGCGTTTGGTGTTCTCGGATTTCGATGACCCGCGATTCCCGCAGGGGGCGGCCTTCAATCTCTGGGGCAGTGACCAGCCGCTTCCCCTGGAGGGCGCAGTGGCGGCCGGCGACAGCGGCGGCGGAACCTTCATCGACGTCAACGGCAGACCCTATCTCGCGGCCGTCCATTCGCTGCTTTTTGCAAGAGACTTCGCGTTCGACAGCGATTACGGTGACGGTTTCGGGTCCACGCGCGTGTCCCAGTTCATCGACTGGATCGAGGGTCACACGGGCATCCAGGCGATCGGCCCGATCCCCGAACCCGCCGGCCTGATGGCCCTCGCGCTGGCTGCGGCGGCGGTAGGGGGGTTGCGTCGGCACGCCCGGTGGCCAGGATCCCGTCCCCACGAACAGATCCCGCATCATCGATCAGGATTGCCCAGCTTCCCGGGGCCGATGGGAAACCGGGAAGCAAAGCGTTGACCCCAGCCCACGGGCCACCTAACCTGCATTTGGAGGTGGGACATCTGTTTCCCACGGGTTCTTGTGGCTCGGCTCACCTCAGGTCCCGGTGGATCACCGGGCCCATTTCACGCGGAGGGTTATCGCATGGTCGTACTGACCCCGAACCTGCCACGGGCGCTCGGCGGTTCCTTGCGATGGCGGCGACCGCGCCGCCTCGTGGCGAGAAGCGCTCCTGCGCGATTCACCGGGATCGAACCGCTCGAACCACGCCTGATGCTGGCGGCCGACCTGGTCGTGACCTCCATCACCGACACGGCCTCCTTCTACAGCACGGGCAACTACATTCAGGCCGAGGCCCACATCGCCAACGTCGGATCGTTCCTCTCCAACAGTGGGCCCTTTGATCTCGAGTTCTGGCTCAGCCGCAACAACGTCACCAGCCGCTACCGGTTCATCGAATCAGGATCCGTGCTCAATGTCCTCCAGGGCATTCCCACCTCGGATATCATCAACTTCCCCGGCTGGCAGATCCCCACCGACATTCCCCAGGGCACCTACCACATCACCGTCTACCTCGACACCGGCAACGATGTGGCCGAGGAGAACGAAAACAACAACGTCGGTAAATCGTCGAACTTCACCATCGGGCAGCCGGACCTGGAGGTGCCCTCGGTCACGGTGTCGCGCACGACGTTCGGCCATGGCGACCTGCTCGGCGCCGAGGCCACCATCGAAAACACCGGCCTGGGCTCAACGCTTCCGCAGGCGCCCCTCGGCTTCGACCTGTCGTTCTACCTCGGCACGGTGGACGGCTTCAACAAGATTATGCACCACATCGAGGACGGCTCGGTGACATTTCTCGGAGGGGGGCAGTCCACGACCGACATCATCAATCTTCCAGGCTGGGTGATTCCCGGAAGTGTCGCGCCGGGGAGCTATCGTGTCTGGGTCAGGGCGGATTCGGACGGGGACGTGGCGGAGTCGGATGAGAACAACAACTGGGGCAGCTCGCAGATCATTCAGATCGGGCTGCCGGACCTGGAGGTGCCCTCGGTCACGGTGTCGCGCACGACCTTCGGCCACGGCGACCTGCTCAACGCCGAAGCAACTATTGAGAACACCGGCCTGGGATCGACGCTGCCGCAGGCGCCCCTCGGTTTTGACCTGTCGTTCTACCTCGGCACGGTGGACGGCTCGAACAGGACGATGCACCACATCGAGGATGGCGCCGTCACCTTCCTTGGCAGCGGACAGTCCACCACCGACATCATCAACCTTCCGGGCTGGCTGATTCCAGGGAGCGTATCACCGGGGAGCTATCGGGTCTGGGTCAGGGCGGATTCGGGCGGGGACGTGACGGAGTCGGATGAGGCCAACAACTGGGGCAGTTCGCAGATCCTCCAGATCGGCCTGCCCGATCTCCAGGTTCCGTCCGTCGACCTCGCGAACCCGGAAGGCGTGTACGCCTTCAACGACCTTCTCAGCGCGGTCGCGACGATCCAGAACACCGGCATCGGCTCCACCCTGCCTCAGGCGCCGCTGGGCTTTGATGTCTCTTTCTACCTGGGCGCGGTGAACGCGACCACCGATCAGCAGCGGATGCTCTACGATCTGCAGGATGCGATCGTCCTGTGGCTCGATGGAGATCAATCCACCACGGACAACCTGAACCATCTGCTCCTGCCCACCGGGTTTCAGGCCGGTGAGTACCGCATCTGGGTCAAGGCCGATCCATCGAACCAGGTCGTCGAGAGCGACGAGAACAACAACTGGGGCAGTTCCGGAATCCTGACTCTCCAGGGAGCGCGCTGGGAGGATGAGAACGGAAACCTCCTGGGCGATTCGATCGACGAGGCGACGCCGGTGTACCTGGCGGTCTACACCGACCAGGTGTCGCCGGCTTCGGACATCCCCGTGACGATCTGGGAAGATGACATCTCCTTCGGGAGCGCCGGCAACGATCACCTGGAGGACGTCACGCTCAAGCACGTCGCCACGCCCGGCGGCCGCAAGTGGCAGCGCCGCTGGATTCCCTACCGGACCGAGGACCTCGTCGGCGGCGTGGGCGGTGACCCGGAGTACTTTTTCCGGGTCAACAACGACGAGCACCTTCCGGGGCTGTTCGATGCATCGAGCAACCTGACGGTGATGACCAATGACGGCGAGTTCGGCGTCCTGTTGGTCGAGCACACAGTCGGGACGGGCGTGCCGCTGGTACTCGTCCACGGGAACAATTCCGATCTCGCCTATGACCTTTATCGCTGGAAGCCGATGCTCAACCGCATCGAATCCCATCCCGACGACTTCGCCGAATTTGACGTGTGGCTCTGGAAGCACGACACCTCGAAGGCCATCGGATTCAGCGGCAACGAGGGCAGCCAGGCCGACGGGCTGGCCGCCTTCATCTACGATGATCTCCAAGTCGGGCAGCCCGGCACGCAGTACGAGAACGCCAAAGTGGCGCTGGTGGCGCACAGCCAGGGCGGGCTGGTGTCGCGCTCCTTCATGAACACCTTCAACGAAGACCTTGGCCGCGCGCAAGGTGAGGATGTCTCCACGCTCATCACCATCGCCACGCCGCATCACGGAAGCCCCTTCGGGATCGAGGATTGGGCGGCCGTACTCTGGTCCCAGCTCTTCGGCGACGGGCCGCTGGGCGAAGCCGGGTTCAACGCCCTGCGCAACAACTACCTCGAAAGAGATAGCGGAACCCTGAATCTGGCATGGTCCAACCTCGACGGCGTCGTGCAGGGAGCGGTCGAGTCCTTCAACGGCTGGACCTCCACCTACGTGCTCACCCCGCGCGACACCAACACCGCCAACAACTACCCGGATCCGAGCGTCGTCTACCTCGACAGCCTCAAGGCGCAGCACGGGACCCTCGACGCGCTGAACCACAATGAAGCATTTATCCACAAGCTCGTGGCGATCGGGGCCTACGACAACTCACTGGCCGACAACGTGACCCCCTCCGACTTCATCACGGAACTCATCCTCAGCGGCGCGGTTTCCGAGCACCAGGGCCTCAGCGCCGTGACGAACCTCCTGGCCATGATGTCCGGCGATCAACTGGGCAACTCGAACCCATCCAACTACCTCGCCAATGACGGCCTCGTGCCGCTTCAAAGCGCCCTGCTCCTCGACCTGCCGGCCTCGGGCATCGCTTTCGCATCACTGGGGCCCGGCCAGAGCGTTCAACTCGATACCTCGCTCATCGCCGCTCACGCCCCGCGGGACATGCTCTACCACATCTTCTCCGGCGACGATGGCATTGCCGACCACGCCGACGTCCTGGAAACCGGCAACACCGCCTACTGGACCACCATCACCCAGCACCTCCGCTCGGTGCTCGAGACAGTCCCTCCGACGGCGATGCTGCTCGATCCGGTCCAGAGCGCCTCGATCGCCGCGCCTCTTCTCAACGCCCGCGGGTATATCGACATCGCCTTTTCAGACCTCGGCGGCAGCACGCTCGATCCGACTTCCATCCTAGACCCCGGCGCGGAGTTCATGGTCACCGGCGCCGCGGCCGCCGGCGTCCTGTTCGAGGGCCTACCCGTTCGACTCGAAGGCGATGATCACACCTACCGCTACGCGTTCACAGGTGGTTTCCTCCCCGGACCCGTCACTCTCGAACTGATCCCCGGCGGCTTCGCCGACGACGCGGGAAACCTCAGCGCCCCTCAGCTACTCACATTCAATGTCGCGGTCGAGATCCCTCCGCTGGGCGACCTCGACGGCAACGGTATCCTGGACGCGTTCGATGTCGATGACTTCGAGCTGGCCCTGACGGACCGGTCCGCTTACGCCGTGACCCATCCGGGACTGGACCCTGATGTGATCGGCGACATCGACGCCAGCGGCCAACTCGACGCCTTCGATGTCGCCCCGTTCGAGATGCTGCTCGCCGGCGGCATGACCGCGCCGGCATCGCGGGAGACTCCGCCCATCACGGAGGCAAACCAGGTGTCCCTGTTTGAAGAGCCGGCGAGCGACAGCCTCATCGTCAACTCACAAAGCCTCCGCCACCTTCTGGCCGCCGCCAATGCCTGGCAACAGCGCCAGGAACGGTCCGAGTCAAGTACCTCGCGCGTCCGATCCCGTGCCCTGTGGCAACACATTGAATCGCTCAGGGAAACCAATCGCATCAGCCAGGATGTGCCCTTCCACCACGATGTTCTTGATCTCGCATGACACCGGCGCTCGGGCTGGCGGCGGCGGCCGCGGCGGGGCTGCGAAGACATGCGTGATTTTCTACATACTTTCGTGCGCTTGTGACCCATTTATTTCTTGGTGATCGGGAGCAGCGCGATTAGAATGGGAGCAGGCGTTCTGGTCGAGATCATTTCAGGCGCCGCGATCTGTAAGAGGACAACTGAATAAGGAGATGCGATGATGTCGTCTCACGGCACGGTCAACCCGGTTTTCCGCGGGAGGTTGTGCCTTGGATGGATCGCGGGGATGGCGGGGATGGTGGCGGGGGGGGTCTATGCGGCCGGTCCGAAAGAGGTGCCGACGATCGTGCACGATCCCCTGCCGAACTTCCCGGACGTGTACATCCTTCAGGACTTGGACAACTTGCAAGGCACACCCATCCCCGTCATTCACGTGGCGTACCAGGCGGGCTCGGCCTCGTCGGGTTCTCCTTCCACTGTGCCATTCAACACGGTTCATTACCAGAAGTTCGATGAGCACTGGAACCCGATTGGAGCACGGGTCGATGTGAGCGATCCGGACTCTGAGCGCGACGCGTTTGAACCGCGGATCGTCGTGAACAGGAGCGGTAAGGCTTACGTGACGTTCGTGGATTTCGATCGGTTCGATCCGATGTCAACCGAGCCGCCGGAGGATCCCAAGGCCAAGTACCGTGTGTTCGACGATAACGGTATGGCGCTGACGGGGGTGGAGCTGGTGGACCCCGGCTCGCAGGCGGAATTCGTGCCGTCGGAGGTGACGACGATCAAGGGAGGGCATTTCAAGACGGTGTACGCGACGCTCGCGGACCTGCAGGCGGCTTCCACGAGTGTGCCGGTGGGTCAGTACCGGATGCGTACGATCCTGAAGGACGGCTTGCCCGCCAATGGTCCGGTGACCATGTCCATCGTGGACCCCCTCCCGTTCGAGCCGCGGCTTGGGTTGTCTCCCCGCCGTGCGTCGGCGATGGACGACATGACGGTGGCGAACGTGCTGGTGGGGCAGGAGAACTTCGATGGAAACTTTCCCGGCAGATCGGACCTGACTTATTGGCAACTCAACCGGCATGGCGAGGTACTGGCGAGCGGAGGCCTGGCGGGGAACATCCGTTTCCCGACGAGGATCAGCGTGGGCATCGATCCAGACACCTCCAAGGCGTGGACGGTCTGGGAGCAGTTCCAGGAATCAATCTCGTTTCGAGAAGTTCGGCTCAATACCATCAAGCCCGACGGCACACTGGGGCGGGAGATGAGCTTCCGCCACCAACAGACTCAATCGACCGTTGCGGAGGCCCGGAATCCCGATGTGGCGGTGAACCGGGACGGGCAGGCGCTGCTGGTTTATGACGCCGCGACCCTGGGAACGAGCAACCCTGACGTGTTCGGCCAGAGATTCACCCGCGCCGGGGTGCGGATCGCCGGACCGTTTCGGGTCAACGCCCACCAGGACGGCAACCAACGGCGTCCGACGGTGGACAGCCTGCCCAATGGGACCTTTGTGGTGGCCTTCACCACGAATTCCACGATGGTGACCGCGGGAACCGGGCAGCCGCAGGTGATCGCGACCACGGGCATTCCCGTCGCCCGGAACGTGAACTACGACACCATCGTCGCCGACGACTTCGGCACGCCGTGGACGATGCTCCGCGACACCGGCTCGATGGGGGGCTTCAACGGCGGTGCGATGAACTCGGAAAACTACATGGCCATCGCGGCGGATCCGGATGCGCCCGAGTCGGGCAACGGGGTGCTCGAAGCGGTTATCGGGGAGGGGGGCGGGTTGTTGACGCTGGATTCGTATGACACGCCGCTGGTCAATCCCCCCTCGGCGGAGGAGGAAGGCCTGCCGTTCGTCGTGCGGGCCACCATGCAGGCATACGAGGCTTTGATGAGCCCTCAAATGGGTGGTGTGCAGCCGGACATTCATTTCGCGATCCTCGCCGCCGCCTTCGTCACCGACCTCGCGGCGCCGGCGGTCAATGGCGAGCCTTTCACGGTGGCGGAGTTCTCGTTCTCACCCCCGACGGCGCAGGGGCAGTGGGAAACGCTTGAGGCGCAAGTCGAGCTCGACGCCCAGACGCTGGACATGCTCGTCACCGGGGGTACAGCCTTGGATCTTCAATACCGGCTTTCAATGCAGTCCGAAGGCGCGTCCCGGCTTTTCTTCGACGAGCTGCGCGTGGAGCTGATCCCACCGGCAGCGTTCGTGCTCGGCGACATGAACGGGGACGGCGTGTTCGACGCCTTTGATGTCGCGCCGTTCGAGCTGGCTCTGGCGGACCCGGAGGCCTACATGTCCCTATTCCCCGGCATCGATCCCAACCAGCGCGGCGACTTTAGCGGCGACGGTGTGCTCGATGCGTTCGATGTGTCGGAATTCGAGGTGGCCCTGGCGGGGGGCGGCGGCGTGGTGCCCGAACCTTCGGCGATTCTAACGCTCCTGGCGGCAGGGGCCTGGGCGATGAAGCGCGACAGGCCCTGAGCCGATGCAGCCGACATTTCGCTTCTTATCACTCAGGATCGCCGCCACCACCCCTCAATACTCCATCCGCTGCCGCGCCGGGGCGATGTTCATCTGCTTGCGGTACTTCGCCACCGTTCGCCGGGCGATGTCGATCCCTTTTCCCTTGAGCTTCTCCACCAGTTCATCATCGTTGAGCGGTCGCGACTTGTCCTCCGCGTCGATCACCTCCCGCAACTTCGCCTGAACGGCGGTCCACGAGACCTGCTCGCCCGTCTCCGTTTCCGTCCCGCCGGAGAAGAACATCCGCAGAGGGACGATTCCCCGCGGCGTCTGAAGGTACTTCTCGTTCACCGCCCGGCTGACCGTCGCCACGTGAATCCCAAGCTGGTCCGCCACCTGCGTCATCGGCAGGGGCCTGAGGGCCGCGGTCCCCTGGTCGAAATAGTCCCGCTGCGCATCGAGCACCACGTTGATCACCCGCATCAGGGTGCTCTCGCGCTGCTCGATCGCCTCGAGCAGCCACCGGGCTGAACGGAGATTCTGCCCCACGAACTCACGCGTTTTTCGATCGATCGTTCCATCCTTGACCATCCGCTCGTACTGCCGGCTGATGCTCAGACTCGGCATCCGCCCGCGCGTCAGCGTCGCCACGTAGCGGTCCTGGTCCTCATCGTATTCCACCACCGCATCCGGCTGAAGCGTCCGCGGCGATTCCGTCGCCAGCAGCCGCCCGGGGTGCGGATGAAAGTGCCTCAGGTGCGAGATCGCCCGTTTGACCCGCTCCAGGTCCAGCCCCAGATCCTTCGCGATTCTCGGCAGGCGATTGGCCTCGATGTCCTTCAGGTGATCGCTCACCAGCGCCCGCTCCACCGTCAGGTCCGGCGCATCCTCCTCGGCGGCCGTTGCGTCGATCTGAAGCAGCAGACATTCCCGAAGATCCCGCGCCGCGAGGCCGGGCGGTTCGAGGTTCTGCTGGAGCATCTCAAGCGCCCGGTCCAGCAGTTCCCCGGTAATCCCGGCTGGCGCCTGCTTGAGCAGCGTCTCACAGTCGGTCCGCAGGTAGCCGTCCGCGTCGATGAACCCGATCAGGTACTCGCCCGCCCCCACCACCTCTCCCGGCGCATCGACAAACCGCCACTGCGCCAGGAGCTGCTCCGAAAGGCTCTGGGGACGCGCGGCCGTGTTCGCCATCGCGTCCATTTTCCCGTCGCGCTCCCCGTCATCCCGCCGCGCCCGGAAGCTCTGCCCGTCATCGAACACGTTCGATTGCCAGGTCTCCCCGTACTCCTCCGAGAGATTGTTCAGCCGCTCAAAGTCGTCCTTTTGCCCGGCGCCGGATGCCTCATCGCCCACCACCAGTTCGCGCTCGCCCTCCGAGGCGTCGCGCGCTTCCTGGCGGATCTCCTCCAGGGTATCGCGCTCATCCGCCCCCGGCTCGCGAAGTTCCAGCGTTGGGTTGCTCACCAGCTCCTGCTCGATGCGGGCCTCGAGCGCCTGCATCGGCATCTGCAGAATCTCCATCGACTGGATCATCCGCGGCGCCAGCTTCATCCGCTGGTCGAGTCGAAGGTGTTGTCCCGTGCCGATCCGCATCGCCGATTGGATTCCTCACAGTGGCCCAGCCCCTCGCAATCGCACCGCGCGTCCCCCGCACGAACCCCAGTCTACAACATTATCGGCTTTTCCCCCCGCGCCCATCAACGCCCCCCCCCGGAAAGTGTCACGTGTCAGGATGGTCACGTGTCGTGGTGTCACGTGTCGCCCCCGATTTGCAACTTGCGATTTGCCAACTCCCCCCGTCTCTGGACCTTGGACTTTGGACTCACGCCCCTCCCATCTCCCCCCGGCCTTCGAGTGCATCGGCCAGCACGGCCTTGCTCACCCGCTCGAGCGTCGCCCCGCTGGGCAGCCCCCGCGCCAGACGCGACACCTTCACCCCCAGTTTGCCCAGCCGATCGGCCAGGTAGAGCGCCGTTCCGTCCCCCTCCAGCGTCGGGTTCGTCCCCAGGATCACCTCCCGCACACCCCCAACCTCCACGCGCTTGACCAGCGCCTCGACGTTCAGCTCCCCCGGCCCGACGCCCTCCAGCGGCGCCAGCCGACCCATCAGCACGTGATACACCCCCCGGTACAGCCCGGTGGTTTCGAGCGTCGCCACGTCCGCCGGTTGCTCGACCACCAGGATCATCGCCCGGTCCCGCCGCTCATCGGCGCAGATCGGGCAGGGGTCGCGCTCAGCCAGGTTGAAGCACACCGAGCAGTGATGCACATTGCGCTTAAGCTCCGCGATCGCCCCGGCCAGCGCCGCGGCTTCTTCCGGCGAAGCCTTGAGCAGATAGAACGCGATGCGCTCGGCCGAGCGCTTACCGATCCCCGGCAACCGCGCAAGCCGCTCGACAAGGCGCTCCATGGCGGCGATGTTGGGGGCGGGAGGCATGGGGGTATGGTAACGCCGGGACGGGGCCGGCGCGGGGAGACAGGCGCACCGATTCTGCTACATTCGCCTCACGTGCTCCTCGTCCAGAATCTCCTGCACCGTCAGCAGCTTGATGATCCGTCCCGTGCGCTTATAAAAGCTCGCGCACTCCCGTTCCGCGTCGCTCGTGAAACCGAACGCCACGAAGAACCCGCGCGGGCGGTTTTCCCGCTCCATCACCGCTTCGAACTGGTCAATATCCGGCCTGCCGACCCTGTCCGCCTGCTTGACCTGGATTGGGAACCAGTCCTCCGCGAACATGCTCCCCTGATCCGCCGGTCTGGTGCCCACGGGATAGATGCGGCCGTCGATTCCCATATCCCCCACCTGCACCTTGTTGGGAATGCCGCCCAGCGCGATGACCGCCCAGTTTTCGAACTCGAAGTGGGGGATGGCCCGCAATCTCTCGATCGTCCACGGCAGATCCCGCACCACGAACCCGCGCCCGACGCGCCACAGTTTTTCATCCTCCCGAAGCTTGCACACATCGCGCAACCGCTTGGCCATGACGCGGCACGCCGTGGGCGAGATGTCGATCCCGATCCACTGTCGGTCGAGATTCTGCGCCGCCACCAGCGCCGTGCCGCACCCGCAGAAGGCGTCAAGGACGATGTCGTTGGGATTGCTCGACGCCTTGATGATGCGTTCAAGCAGCGCCAGAGGCTTCTGGGTGGGGTAGCCGAGACGCTCGGCGGCAGAGGCGTTGATCGGCTCGATGTCCGTCCAGACGTCGCCGATGTCCACGCCGGGCAGGTCCTTCAGATACGTCTTCAGCCGCGGACTTCCATTGCGTGAGAACTCTATCCTGCCTTCTGACATCAGCCGATCTATGCCCGCCTGATCGAACATCCAATGCCGACCCTTAGAAGGCGCGATCGGCCCCCGAATGCCAAATACCCTCGATGGACCAGCTCCGGTGCCACTGAGGTCGGACAGCCGATAGACCCCATCGTCATCCTCCATAAGGTCGTGCCCTTTGACCGCGCCGGGATCATGCGGGACGGTTTGAGGGGTCCAGGTCCACCCGCTCCTGCCGGTGTAGAAAAAAAGAGTGTCGTGGACGCGAGGCCATTGTCGTTCGCTTTTTCTTCCCTGCGTCCGTCGCCACACAATCTCATTGCGAAAGCTGTTCTCCCCGAAGATCTGGTCCAGCATCACCTTCACATAGTGCGATGCGTGCCAGTCACAGTGGTAATAAAAACTCCCCGTCTTCTTCAGCACCCGCGACAATTCAACGCACCTTGGCCGCATGTAGTCGATGTACGCCCGCGTGCTCTCATGGCGGTCTTCGAACGCCCGCTTTTCCTTCGTCTCGCCCCAGAAGACCTCGTAGTTGCGGTTCGAGTTGAACGGCGGATCGATGTAGATCAGGTCCACGCACCCATCGGGCAGCTTCTGAAGTTGCTCCAGGCAGTCCCCGCAGTAGATCACCCGCGTATCAATCAGCGCCGACGGCTTGCCCGCCCGGCCTGTCGCGGCCACGGGCGCAGCCGATGGCGCCTTCTTCGCCTTCACCGATGATGCCCGCGCCGTCCGCTTCTTCGCCATGACCGGCATCCTAACAAGCCCCGGGTGCCTGTGGCAAAGGCTCCGCGTGCCACGGCACACCCGCCCTCCGCTACCTCCCCCCGATCCTCCGCAGCGCCCCCTGCACCTCCGCCACCGTGGAGAGCTGCACCTCAGGGTTTTCCAGCGTCCCTCCGATCCGCACCGACGTCAGGTTCGTCTGCACCGCGCGCATCATGCGGTCGAGGTCCGTAAGCACGCTGATCCCCGTGCCCTTGATCGGCCGCGCAGATGCCACCGCCGCTCCCTGGATCGGCGACGCTTTGCCCAGGCTGATGTCATCGACCTCCGCGCGCAGCAGCAGTTCATTCATCCCGGCGTGATAGACAAACTGATCCACCATCAGCCGAGTCCCCTCGAGGCGAAGATCCGCGGTGCCGCGGCCTATCGGGCGATCCACCTGCACACCCACCAGCGACAAGACCGTCCCCAGGATCGTCGTCTGCTGCAGGTCGGAATCACTCACGTGAACCCGCGCGCTCCCCGCGTGCCCGGTCCAGTGTCCCAGCGGCCCGTACGCGTTCACCCGACCTGACAAGCGGCCCGGAACCTGTCGCTGAGGTTCTGCCACCAGCGCATGATAGAACTCATTGAGGTCCAGATTGGTCAGGTCGGCCTGAATATGGTCGTGCCAGGCCTGCCCGTGCTTTCGCAGCGAACCCCAAAGCCTCACCTGTCCCGTACTCACTTCCCACTCCAGCGGATCCACCACCCAGCGCTGCGGCCCGCCGTACAACGTCGCCCGCGCCGGCCCGCTCGTCAGCCCCCGATAGGTCACCGCCGTTTCCGGCCAAGCCTCCACTTCCGCGCGAAGCGGTTCGTGTGCGTTCCCGTCCTTCGCCGGCGCGAACGTCACACTCCCACGCGTCGAACCTTCGATCGAATCCGCCCAGTCAAACCACCTCGAAAACGCCCTTCCATCGAGACCCTGCCACCGAAGCTCCCCACGGCTTTTCCACCACTCCTCCAACTCAAGCGCTGCTTGGCCGCTCACCACGCCCCCTAGCGCCCTGGACTCACGAAGCTCCGCTGTGAGCAGTCGGCCGTCCCACTTGCCGACCAGGTCAAGCGTTCCCAGCACCTCCGGATTCTCCCCCTGCTGCTCAACCGCCGCGCGCACATCAAACGACGCCGCCACTTCCGACCCATCCAGGTCGCCCTCAATCTCCGCCGAGCCTTCCAGCGTCGCGCCCAGCCCGAACCGCGCCAGCTCCACCGGCCACTGGGCCACCTCGAGCGCCGCGCTCGCGGTCATCCGCCTGCCCAGCCGGATCGTCGCACTCCCGACCGCGCGCCCCTGGCCCTGATGAAGCTCGATCGGATCCAGATCGATCACCCCCGCACGCGGGCTGCTCACACTTCCGCTCATCTCATCAAAAGCGAATTCCTTGTACGCAAGTCCGCGAATCCGATAACGCCCCTCACCCTTGAGATCCCGCAGCCGCGTGCGCGGGGCGCTCAGCGCCAGCTCCATGCTCGCCTCACCCCGCGCCCCGGCCTGCGGATTCACCAGGCCAAGCACCGCCCCCAGCGACACCCCCTCCAGGTCCGTCGCCACACGCACCGCGTCCGACTCAATCTCATAAATCACGCGCAACTGCCCCTCACCCTCGAACACTTCGAACGGTTCCGAGATCGCCGTCACCCGATCCTCATCCACTTCACCGCGTATCGTCATTGCCAGCGTCCGTTCCGAACCGTCGGCCGGTCCCCGAAACGCGGCGCTCGCGCTGCCCTCGATCGCCAG
>JBGTFI010000004.1:0-5769 GCA_041747335.1 Phycisphaeraceae bacterium
GGAACGGGGACACCCTGAGCGTTGCGCATGATCCAGCGACTTAGTTCGCGGAGTATTGCGTCCCCCTCTTGACAAGGGGCGCGGCGGTGGGACAATGGTTGCGGATCAGGGTTGGGGCGATGCGCCTGAAAATGTGCAGAACCTTGGCTCCGGGAACCGACGAGTAGAACTGGCGACGCCGAATCGACGTGAACGACCCCGCTGTTGTTCGCGCGGCGTGAAGCCGCGGGGGAAATGACCCACCACGTTGCATCACAGGCCAGGAAGCCTGGGGGAACTGCGCAGTGGTTCGGTTGGGGACCGGTGTATCTCCCCAATGGATTCCGTGAGTTGGCGGGATCGCGGGATCACGAACGGGCCTGTATCCCAACATAAGAAGAAAAAACCCCCGCACGTTTGCGGCGTGCCGGGGTAGGCGGGCCGGAAGGCCGGTCTGCGCCCGCGTCGTTTCGGGACAGCAGCGACGCGGGTTTTTATATCGGAAGATTCCCGACGTTTTCTTCGGGTTTTTCGCTAAACCTTGCCGCGCAGTGAAGAAAAAAGCTCGCGTGGGTTGCAGATTCTTCTTGCAACCAGGCCGGTATCTGCTAAATTGACCTCAGCAGCGGAGTACGAACGCGGTTTGAATCGACTCCGCCGTCGGAAGACTAGGACAAGGGCATTTCGCCCCGGCGAGAGGCCCGTTGACGAGTAAGCCGACTTGGGTGAGCGCCTTTTGTGCGCACAACCAAGTCGGCTTTTTTCGTGCCCGCGTCGCTTCGGGACAGCAGCGACGCGGGCCTTTTTTTGGGCCGAAGTCGGTTCGGTGGATGGTTCGCGGCGACGGGAACCGATGCGCTGCTAAAGCCCGTTCCACTGGCCGTAGGCGCCGGAGGTGTAGAAGCTCACGAAGTTGCCGCTGGGGGCTTGGCCGGCCCATTCTTCGGCGCGGGGGCGCTTGCGTCCGCCGTTGAAGCTGACGGAGATCACCCGCCCGTCGTGGGTGAGGTAATTGGAGGTGAGGTTCGGGTGCCAGGCGCCGAGCATGTCGCTGCTGGAGTGGCCGGGATCGACCGCATCGCGGTTGAGGTGGAACATCGGATCTTCTTCAACCAGCAGCGGTGTGGGGGAGCGGCGTTCATCAGGGTTGGTGCGGCCGCCCCCGCCCCCGGAAGAGCCGCGTCCTCCGCCGGGTCGTGAGGGCTGACTGCCGGTGGCGGGCTTGAACATGAAGGATTCGAGGGGAATGTTCTCGATCTTCGCGCCGGAGAAGCGCATGACCATGGAGTACTCGAACAGCCCGTTGCTGCCCTCGCCGGAGCGGGGGGCGATGACGGGCAGTCCGGGGCAGCGGTAGAGCTGCCGGGCGGCTGCGGCATCGGGGATGTAGCCGCTGGCGATCAGCGCGCCCTCGTAGGTCACGCCCGGCCAGGTCTCGACGCCCATCCAGGATTCCTGGAGCGGCTTGGAGCCGACGATGAACCAAGTGCCGGGAAGCTCGCCGTTGTTGTCACCTGCAAGCAGATTGAAGGCGACACCCACCTGCCGCAGGTGGCTGAGGCAGATGGTGGATCGCGCCGCAAGCCTGGCCTGCCCCAGGGCCGGGAGGAGCAGGGCGATCAGCAGCGCGATGATGGCGACCACGACGAGGAGTTCGATGAGGGTGAAGGCGCGGCGTGTCATGGGGGGAACCTTGTCGTCACGAAAGATCCCCGGGTAAGGGTCACATGCCGTTCCACTGGCCGTAGGAGTCGCCGGTGGCGAAAGTGACGTAGTTGCCGCTGGGAGCTACCGCGGAGATGTCGTTGGCCACGGGGCGCTCGGTGTCGTTTGAGAAACTCAGGGAGACGACACGCCCATCGTGGCTGAGATAGTTGGTGGTCATGTTGGGATGCCATGCGCCGAGCCTGTCGACATTGGCGAAACCGGGATCGATGCAGCAGAAATTGAGGCTTTCCCTAGGGTCTTCCTCTACGATCAGGGGCGTGGCGATGAGGCGCTCGGACCTGACGGGAGTGGTCGAACCACCGCGGCCGCCGGTGGTGCGACCGCCGCGTGCGGCCTTGAAAAGGACCGACTCAAGCGGCACGCTTTCGATCTTCGCGCCGGACAGACGCAGGGTCATGGAGTAGTCGAAGAGTCCATTGCTGCCCTCGCCGCTGCCCTGAGGCGCGGTCGGCAGCACGGCGCAGCGGTAGAGCGCCCTGGCGGAGGCCGCATCGGGGAGGTAGTTCCCGGCGATCAGCGCCCCCTCCTCGTCGTAGATGGTCCAGGCTTCGTTGCCGAGCCAGGAGCGCTTGAGTGGCGAGAGGTCCGCGGGCCGACCCACATCGGTCAGCCGCTTGCCGTCTCGCATCCAGGCGCCCGAGAGTTCGCCGTTGTTGTCGGTCGCCAGGAGGTTCATGGCGACGCCGATCTGCCTGAGGCCGTTGCGGCAGAGCATTTCCTCGGCGGCCAGCCGCGCCTGCCCCAGGGCTGGGAGCAGCAGGGCGATCAGGAGGGCGATGATGGAGATGACGACGAGCAGTTCGATGAGGGTGAAGGCGTGGGGTTTTCGCATGGGGGGGCTCGGGGAGTTAGAAGTTGGCAGGTTGCAAGTTGCGAAGTTGAAGTGGTGGTCAGGGGCCGAGGACGGTGCGGATGGTTTCGAGCGGGGCCTCATTCCAGAATGCGAAGCCCTGGTCGGTGCGGTAGGCGACTGGCCCGGCGAGGGGGTGCTCGCCCGTCCAGTCGCTGGCTGTGGGGGCCTGGCCGGGGAAACTCAGGTGCACCACGCGGGAGTCGATGGCAGCGTAGTTGGTTCCGCGTTTGGCGTGCCAGGAACCCATGAGGTCGCCGCCGGCGTGGCCGGGTTCGATGTTATCGGTGTTGAGGTTTTGGTTGGGGTCTTCCTCGACGATGATGGGTGTGGAGGTCGAAACGACCGCCGGACCGGTGGGCGTGCCCGCGCCGCCGCGCCCGCCGGTGGTCCGTCCTCCGCCTCGGCTGTAGGTTCGCCAGATGTAGGACTGGGTGGGCACGGTCTCACGCAGGGCGCCCTCGAAGGTGTGGAATGAGGCGTAGTCGAAGTTGCCATTGCTGCCGAACCCCGACCCAAGCCCGGATTCCGGGAGGGATGGGCAGCGATAGAGTTTCCGGGCGGCGCCGGCATCGGGAATGTAGCTCAATGCGACCAGCGTTCCCTCGTAGGGATACCCCGCCCAGGTCTCGTTGCCCATCCAGGAGCGCTTCCAGTCGCTGTTCGCGCCGGTAGGAACCCAGAACACCCCGGGCAGGTGGTCCTGATGGTCCTCGGCGAACAACAGAAAGGCGGAGATGGTCTGGCGGAGCTGGTTCTGGCAGACGATGTTGTTGGCCGCCTCCTTCGCCTGCCCCAAGGCCGGGAGCAGCAGGGCGATCAGGAGGGCGATGATGGAGATGACGACGAGCAGTTCGATGAGGGTGAAGGCGCGGACGATCCGATTCTGGATGGTGCGCATGGGAAACCTCGCTTTGTCAGGTCGGGAAGAAGTGCCTCCTGGCTGCATTATAGACGATCAGAGGGGAAATGTGTCTACGGAAAGAGGGTTTGGGGGATAGGGTTTGGGGGATAGGGCAGGAGAACGCGCGCGACCGTGGGGTTCGATATGATGTCCCGGTCATGTCCAGGCCCCCCTACCGCTGTGCCGATTCGGCTGCGCCTTCGCGGACTGAGGGCGACATCAACCTGTCGCCCCGGCGACAGGCCTTCGCGCGGGAGCACCTGGATGAGCGGACGCGGGCGCTGTTGGAGGCCGACGCGGCGGTTTACCTGCACCAGTCGCTCTCGACGCCCTGCCTGAACGCCCTGCGGCGGTGCGAGGGGATTTACCTGGAGGACTTCCAGGGGCGGCGGATCATGGATTTTCACGGCAACAGCGTCCACCAGGTGGGGTATGCCCACCCGCGGGTGCTGGCGGCTGTGCGGGAGCAGCTTGAGACGCTGCCCTTCTGCCCGCGGCGGTACACGAATGAGCCGGCGGTGAAGCTGGCGGAGAAGCTCGCGGCGCTGGCCCCCGGCGATCTGGGGAAGGTGCTGCTGGCGCCCGGGGGGGCGATGGCGATGGGGATGGCGCTGAAGCTGGCGCGGTACGCGACGGGGCGGTTCAAGACGATCTCGATGTGGGATTCGTTCCACGGGGCGTCGCTGGATGCGATCTCGGTGGGCGGGGAGGCGCTTTTTCGGAAGGGCGTCGGGCCGCTGCTGCCTGGGGCCGAGCATGTTCCGCCGCCGACGCCGGCGGGGTGCGTCTTCGGGTGCGGGGGGACGTGCGCGATGCGGTGCGCGGACTACATCGAGTATGTCATGGAGCGCGAGGGGGACATCGGGGCGGTGGTGGCTGAGCCGATGCGGTGTACGACGGTGACGCCGCCGCCGGAAGGGTACTGGCGGCGGGTGCGGGAGATCTGCGACCGGCACGGGGCGCTCTTGATCTTCGATGAGATTCCCATCGGGCTGGGGAGGACGGGGACGATGTTCTACTGCGAGCAGTTGGGGGTGACGCCGGACATTCTGGTGATCGGCAAGGGGCTGGGGGGGGCGGTGATGCCGGTCGCGGCGATGATCGCCCGGCGGGATCTGGATGTCTGCGGGGATGTGGCGCTGGGACACTACACGCACGAGAAGAGTCCGCTGGGGGCGGCCGCGGCGCTGGCGACGATCGCGTGCATCGAGGAGGAGGGGCTGCTTGAGAAAACGCGGGAGCTGGGGGCGTATGCGATCGGGCGTCTGGAAGTGATGAAGCGGCGACTGCCGCTGATTTCGGAGGTGCGGGGGGTGGGTCTGCAGCTTGGGGTGGAACTGAGGCGCGCCGATGGGAGCAAGGCGGTGGAGGAGGCCGAGACGGTGCTGTATGGGTGCCTGGAGAGGGGGCTGAGCTTCAAGGTTTCGGATGGGAACGTTCTGACGCTCTCGCCGCCGCTGGTGATCACGCGGGAGCAGTTGGAGGAGGCGCTCTTGATCGTGGAGGGGGAGGTGGGGAAGGCGGGGGCGGAAAGGACAAGGCGGAAATGACGAATGACGAAATCCGAATGACGAAAAGGGGAACCGCACTTCGCGGACGAAGCCGGCTCTCATGTTTTCGTTGCGCGACGTTATTTCGACATTCGTCATTGGGATTTGGTCATTGCGGCTTGGCCGCGTCTGGGAGGTACTTATGATGAGAATAGCGCTGGCGTGTGATCATGGGGGGTTTCCGCTGAAGGCGGCGATCGCGAGGAAGCTCGAGAAGCTCGGGCATGAGGTGCTGGACCAGGGGGCGCACCAGTATGACGCGGGGGATGACTACCCGGACTTCGCGCGGTACATCGGGCAGGCGATCCAGCACGGGCAGGCGGAGCGGGGCATCCTGCTGTGCGGGAGCGGGGTGGGGGCGTCGATCGCGGCGAACAAGATGAAGGGGGTTCGGGCGGCGGTGTGTCACGATACGTACTCGGCCGGTCAGGGCGTATCGCACGACGACATGAACGTGCTTTGCCTGGGGGCGCGGGTGATCGGTGAGGCGCTGGCGGAGGAGCTGGTGGAGGCGTTCGTGGGGGCGACATTCTCAGGTGAGGCGCGGCACGCGCGTCGGCTGGAGAAGGTGCTGGGGATGGAGGCGGCGGGGTGAAACGCTGAATGACGAATGACGAAGCCCGAATGACGAAAGGGATCATCCCACGAGGCGCGAGATGAGCGGTGCGGCTGAGGCTGAGGATGTGGCGCGGGTGGCGGAGGAGGTGCTGTCGATCGGGGACGGGTTGGAGGAGGGCGCGGTGCGCGGGCTGGTCGAG
>JBGTFI010000005.1:0-7227 GCA_041747335.1 Phycisphaeraceae bacterium
GTCGGTGATCCGCCCGCCCTGCCCGGTGACCACCACCACCGGCGAACGGCCGCTGCGCCCGTTCCCGCTCCCACTGCGTCCGTTGCCCGTGTACCCGTACGCGCCCTTGCCGTAACCGTACTCCCCGTACCCGTCGGCCCCGGCGCCGGAGTTGACCACCAGCCCGACCTGCCGGTTGAGCGTACTGAGTTCCTCGGTGTGCCGGCGGAAGATCGAACGATCGGTTTTGTTCAGACGGCAGACCGAAAGAATGCGATCGACTTGCGTGGCGAGGATCGAGGCCGTGGCGATCAACGGGTACGGCGGCGAGTCGAGGAACGTGAAGGTGTAGCGCTTGCGTGCCTCATCGATGAGTTTGCGCATCAGCGCCGTCTCAACCAGGTCGCCCGGCGTGGGCGGGACCGGCCCGGCGACGATCACATCGAACGTGTCCCCCTGGGGCAGCTCGACGGTGTGGATGATCTCGTCGAAGCTCGCCTGACCGTTGAGATAGTCCGACAATCCGGGGGTGGGGGGCAGCTCGAGGACGCTGTGGATGGTGGGCTTATGCATGTCCGCGTCGATGAGCAGCACCCGGCGAACGCGCTCGGAACGCGCCATCGCGGCCGCGAGGTTGACGCTGACCGAGGTCTTGCCGTCTTCGGGCATCGCGCTGGTGATCAGGACCACCTGCTCACTGCGGCCGGCCATGGTGTGCAGGAGGTTGGCGCGGAGCAGTCGGATCGCCTCCATGAACGGGCTTTGCGCGGAGGGCTCGAGGGTGCCCGGCGCGCCGCGTCGCAGGCGTCTTCCGCGATAGGGCACGACGGAGAAGACCGGCTGGGTGAAGCGGCTGCGGATTTCCTCCGCGGACTCGAACCCGCGGACCCGCATCGCCGGTGTCACGACCAGCGCCCCGGCCGCAAGCCCCGACAGCACGAACACGGCCGCGAAACTCACCATCAGGTTCGGGAAGCTCTGCTCGATGGGGACGCGCGGGGGATCGACCTGGCGCACGTTGGTCAGCGTGCTTTCCTTGGCGATCTGCGCCTTTTGTCGTTCCTGGACGAGGGTCATGTAGAGGCCCTCGAAGACGCGCGTCTTGCGCTCGTACTCAGCCAGGAGCTTGGCCTGCCCGGGGAGCTGCGAGAGCTCGCCGCGGTAGCTGTCGAGCGTGTCGCGGAGGGTCACCTGGTTGGTTCGTGCGTTCTCGACGAGGTTTCGGACGGAGGACTTGAGGTCTTTGAGCAGCGATTCGCGTGCGCTTCGAAGCTGCTGGAGCGGCGGGTAGTTGTCCTGGAACTGGCTTCTGAGCGCCGCGATCTCCGAATTGAGCTGCGAGAGCTTCTGCCCGGCGGACTGGACGAGCGGGGCGCTGATTCCGGCCATGAGGTAGAGATCCGGGTTCCCCGACTCAAGGCTTTTCTCAAGCGCAAGGAGCGCCTCCTCGGACATGCGGGCGCGGTTGAACTCGACTTCGGTCTCGACCACGCGCGTCAGTTCGGCGTGCGCCTGGGGCGTGAGGGCGAAAGCGCCGCTCTCTTCCTGGAACTTGGCCATCTGGCTGAACGCCTCGTCCATGTCGCCTTTGAGCTGCTCGATCTGCAGCGAGATGAACGCCAGCGTCCGCTCGGTGACATCGATCGCCCAGGCCTGTTTGAGGTCCATGAACTCCTGGGTCAGCGTCTCCACCACGCGGGCCGCCCGCGCGGGCGTCTTGTCCCGGAAGCGGATCTCGATCAGGCGGTTGGGCGCGGTCAGCGATCCGCCGCCCTCCACCTCCAGCGCCTTGAGGAACTTCTCGTACGCCTTGAGGTTCGGGATGAGCTTGAGGGTGAACTCCGACCCCGCGGCGATCGGCTCCTCACCGGCGTAATGAGCGATAAACGAACCCAGGCGCGTACTCACCAGCGCATCGAGCTGGCCTTCCGCGAGGCGCTCATCCTCCCGCAGGACGGCGAATCGCCGGTCATCCGTGAAGCGCAGCGTCAACCGGACCTTCTCGAACACCCGTTCCGATACGGCCACCTGGTCCACCCGCAGCCCGCGCTCATACTGCCCCGGATCGCGCTGGAGGAACCACTGAAAGAAGAACGGGCGTGCGGGCAGGTACCCGGCCGGGCCTTTGAGTTCGGCGTTGAGTCCGAGCTTGGAGATCGTGTTCAGCGCCAGCTCCCGGCTGGCGATCAGGGCCTTGGAGGATTCAAGATCGTCGCCCGTGGCCATGCCGGGCATCAGCGGCATGACCGCGCCGACCAGGGCGCTGGTGCCTTCCTTCTCTTCAATGAAAACCGTTCCGCTGGCCTGGAACTTGGGACGAAGCAGCGAAACGCCCGCCAGACCCAGCGCCAGAATCGCCATCCAGAGCAGCGCGAAGCGCCAGGGCCGGCGCGACACCGGGCGCAGGAGTCGGCCCAGGTCGATCTCCTCATCATGTTGTCCCGTGCGGGGCGGGTTGGGGGCCACCTGTCACCTCAGTTAGATGTCGTCATCGCCCTCGATCAGGAAGCGCAGGCGGACAAACGGATTGAGCACCCCCGAAATGGCCTGGAGCGTCGGAAGGATCTCGCGGATCGCGTCGTTCCACTTGCCCAGCCCGCTGCGCGGGATGTAGACGATGTCATCGGGGTAAAGCTCAAAGTCCAGCGCCATTCCGTCAAGAATCTTCTGGAAGTTGACGGTGATCAGCTCCCCCCGCGTCGGGGATAGAGAGCGGATGATCCGCACGTTCTCCAGGTTGGACTCGACCGTCTTGATTCCGCCCGCCCGCGCCAGGGCCTCGGTCAGCATGATCCTGCCCTCGGGGCGGACCGAAATCGGCCCGGGCGCCGAGACGTCTCCTACGACAATGATACGCATCTCCTCCCGGTGGGGAACGTAAACCGTGTCCTGCGCGTAAAGATATATATTCTGGTCGATCCTTCCCTCGCGAAGCAGGGCGTAGACGTCGACGGGGAGGATATCCCGCCCGCGCATCACCATCGCCCCGCGCAGATAGGCCCCGTCGGTGGTTCCGCCCGCGATCGCCATGGCGTCGAGGATGGTTGTGGGTCGGTCGAGGTGGATCACCCCCGGTCGCGTGAACTGCCCGATCAGGTTGATCCGCTGACTCCGTGGCTGGAGGAGCTCCACCACCACCTGGGGGATCTGGATGTCCGCTTCATAACCTTCGGTCAGCTTTTTCTGGATCTGGCTGAGGGTCAGCCCCGCGACGCGCGTCTGCCCGACCACGGGAAGCTGAATCCGGCCCATCCCGTCCACGCGCGAACCGATCGGCGTTCCCCCGGCCGCCAGCAACGGGCTTCCCAAGGTCGGCTGATCTTTGACGGAGACGAACAGGACATCGTGCGGTCCGACGACGTAGTCGGCCGGGGGATCGCCGGCGTTCACCGCGGGGACCGAGACGCTCATTCGATTGATGACCGGGTCGCTGACGCCGACGGAGTGCGACTCACCCACGACCACGGGCGTGTTGAGGCTTACCGGTCGAGCGTCAGATTGAGGTTGATTCGCCGAGGGCGGCGCCACGAGGGAGCAGCCCACCAGCGAGGCACACACACACGCCGCAAACATCCAAGTCCGCGGTTGAATCCACGTGATCATGTCCGCCATCATACGGATTTCCGGTATTGGTTGCCGCAATTCCGCCGATACGCCCAACCCGGAACACGACGAGCGACCATCTCGGCCGCGGCGCCCGCTCTAATGCTTCGGGCCGGAGCAGTGTAAGCCACCGGGGGAATCAGTCAACCGGATCCCGCCGGTTGGTGGAATTGGCAAGATGAATCATGCTTGACTGAGGTGTGCGGTCGGTTAGGATACCCGTCGATCGGGAGACGGGCCGACGTGATGCCCGTGCCGGATCAGGGTTTACGGGCTGTTTCAACTGCCGGAATCTCGGCACAGAGGCACGTCCGAGGGGCAAACTTCATGGACGGAGCGTCACGCAGGCCTGTGAGCATCCCCGCGGCTGTGTTCGCACGCATCTTTTCTCCGGATCTATCCGCACCGCGCACCTGGGGCGATCGTCGGCGCGAGGGGTGCAAACGCGCGCTCGATGTGACGCTCGCCGCAGCCATCGGACTGATCTTTCTCCCGGTGATCGCCGCGATCACCCTGGTTGTGAGGCTCAGCGGTCCCGGACCGGTCTTCTACGCCGACACCCGGATCGGAAGACGTGGCCGCCGGATCCGCATCTACAAGTTCCGCACCATGGTGGACGATGCCGAACGTGTCCTCCGTGAGTACCTCGATCGCAATCCCGCCGCCCGCACCGAATGGGAGGAGACCCGCAAGCTCAAGTTCGATCCCCGCGTGACGAAGACCGGACAATGGCTCCGCCGCACCAGCCTCGACGAGCTGCCCCAGGTCTGGAACGTCCTGCGCGGCGACATGAGCTTCGTCGGCCCCAGACCGATCCTGGTCGATGAGGTGGACGGGTACGGGAGGGTCTTCGCGCTCTATGCCACCGTTCGACCGGGAATCACCGGGCTGTGGCAGGTCTCCGGCCGAAACAACACCAGCTATCGCCAGCGGGTATTTCTGGCGGCGTACTACGTTCGCAACCGAAACTTGCTCATGGACGCCTGGATCGTCGCGCGGACGCCATGGGCGGTGGTCTCGCGCACCGGCGCATACTGATCGCGCCCCCGGCGCCCCCGGCACCCCCCGGCGCCCCGCAGCGGCGGGTTTTGCATCCGTGGCCTCAGACATTAGGCTGTCTAAGTCCGCGGGTGGGGAGAAAGCCCGGCAGGGGGTCGTCAACCCTCCTGCGGGTATCGGCGTTGACGACCAGGGGAGTCCGGGGGGGCAGGGTCGGCCTCTACGGTTCGGGTTGACGCCCGGCGACCCATTGGGCAGCGGTTTCGTGAGGGCATGGCGAGGGCATCAGGACGCAGGAGCTCACCTTGATTGACCAGGCAAACCCGCGTGAACTGACCATCGCCGTCTTCGGAATGGGCTACGTGGGTACGACCTGCGCCGCCTTCTTCGCCGGGCAAGGCCACCGGGTCTACGGCGTCGAGAGCGATCCTGCCAAGTCCGCCCTCCTCGCACGCGGGCAAGTCCCCTTCATCGAGGCCGGCCTCGAAGAGCGCTTCCGCGACGCCATCACCCACCGACGCGTCGAGATGGCAGACGACGCGGAGGCAGCCGTGGCGAGATCGCACCTCTCCCTGGTCTGCGTCGGAACCCCCACGGCCGAGAACGGAAGGGTCCAGACCGGGCACATCTTCACCGTCGCCCGCCAGATCGCCCACGCGATCACCCGCACACGACGCTTCCACGTCCTGGCGATTCGTTCCACCTGTCCGCCCGGCACAACCGATGAAGTCGCGCGACTGATCGCGGAATCCACCGGCCTGACCGCGGACCAGGACTTCGCCGTGCTGCACAACCCTGAGTTCCTGCGCGAAGGCACCGCCCTGGCGGACATGGCCAGGCCGCCCTTCACCGTCGTCGGCTCGCGTTGCGAGCGCGCGTGCGAGCTGATCCGCACCCTCTATCACGGCGTGGACGCGCCGTTCGAGGTGATGACCCCGCCCGATTCGGAGATGCTCAAGTACGCCAGCAACGTCTTTCACGCCATGAAGGTCGCCTTCGCCAACGAGGTCGGCGACCTCGCCGAGCACTTCGGGGCCGATCCGCAGCGAATCATGGAGGTCTTCTGCCGGGACCGCCAGCTCAACATCTCCGCGAAATACCTTCGCCCCGGGTTCGCGTTCGGCGGCTCCTGTCTCCCAAAGGACGTACGCGCCATGGCGGGCATCGGACGCGAGGCGGGCATGGCGCTCCCCCTGGCGCAGAACGTGATCGCCAGCAACGATGCCCACTTCGAGCGCGCCTGCGAGCGGATCCTTTCCATCGACGACGCTGCCGAGGTCGGGATTCTCGGCCTGGCCTTCAAACCCGGAAGCGACGACCTGCGCGAAAGCCCCTACGTCCGCCTGGCCCGGCGGCTTCTCGATGCCGGCAGACAGGTCCGCATCTGCGAACCGGCCTACCGCGCCGACCGGCTGCTGGGCGCCAACCGCGCCTACATCATGAGAATGCTCCCGCAGATCGACGACCTGTGCTTCGAGCACCCCGAGGAGGTCGTCGAAGGCTGCCCCGTCATCGTCCTCTCCCGCAACGACCCGCCCTTCATGCGCGCCGTCAACCGACTCGCCCCGCGACAGTGGATGATCGACCTCTCCAATCGAATCGAGCGCCGCGGCGATGCGGAGCCCACCGTGCAGCTCGGACCACGCTGGAACAAGTCCCTCAAGCACCACGCGGCTCGCGCGGCCGTCTGATTCGCCCTGGAACCCCGGCGGTTGAAACTACTGCTGATCTGTCATCGTTTCCCCTGGCCGGTCCATCGGGGCGACACCCTGACCGTCTTCAAGATGGCCCAGTTCTTCGGCGCGCGACACGAACTGGACCTCCTCTGCCACGCCCCGGAACACCCCCAGGACTTCAGCCGCGTCCAACCCATGGTCCGCGAGCTTACGGCCGTGCCCTTCTCTCGCGCCCGGGCCTGCGGTCGCCTCCTCCGCGCCGCCGGCTCAACCCTCCCCTTTCAGGTCGCCTGGTGTACCTCCGGCAACCTTCGCAATGAGTCACGCCGACTGCTCGCATCGCGGGACTACGACGCCGCCATCATCTATTACCTCCGCCCGGCGCCCTGCCTCGACGGTGTGAACGGACCGGTCAAGATCGCCGCGCTCCAGCTCTCCCTGGCGACCGAGTGGGCACGCGCCGCGGACCACGCACGTTCGCCCTGGGGGCGCTTCCTGCGCAGGATCGAAGCCCGGCGCCTGGCTCGCTACGAAACCGCCCTCTTCAAACGCTTCGACAAGTGCCTGCTCATCTCACCGCACGATCGCGACCGCATCGCCGATTACGATCCTGCCAAGGTCTGGTTCAACCCCCACGGCGTGGACACCGTCAAGTACGCTCCGCGCCCCCACGTTCCTGTATCGCCCCATCGCGTCATCTTCACCGGACGCATGGCCTTTCATCCCAACGCCGACGCCGCCGATTACTTCGCCAGGGAGATTTTTCCCAGCGTTCGCCGCGAACTGCCCGATGCGCAGTTCCTCATCGTCGGGCGAGATCCGCTTCCCGCCGTACGCAAGCTCGCGACGCTTCCCGGCGTGACCGTCACCGGCACGGTGCCCGACATCGAGGACCACCTCGCGGCCGCCGCGGTCGCGGTCGACCCGCTCCGCGTCGGCGCGGGGCTTCAGAACAAGGTGCTCGAGGCCA
>JBGTFI010000006.1:0-3754 GCA_041747335.1 Phycisphaeraceae bacterium
TCGCCCTGGGGCTGACCGCGCCCGCGAACGGGCAGGGCGATGCGGCCCCCTGGGTCCTCCGCCGCGGCGGGCACGGGTGCGGAACGCTCTCAGCATCATCCACGGCCATCTTCTACCGCGCGGACAACCCCACCATGTACCAGTTCGGCACCGGCCCGCGCAAGCTCACTTCCGTCAGCCGGCCAGGGTGCTGGATCAACATGATTCCGGCCGGGGGGCTGGTGCTGATCCCCGAAGCCAGCTCTGGGTGCAGTTGCAGCTTCTCCATCCAGACCTCCTTCGCGTTCATCCCGACGAAGCAGCAGCAGCGGTAGGGTGGGCACCGCCCACCACCATCGCGCCCCGAGCTTGCTCACTTTCCCCGCCATGGTGGGCAGTGCCCACCCTACCGCCGCCACCCATACAGTGGCGCGAGAAGCTCGCGCGCCGCGCCGTGGTAGACGCTCTTGAGCGTCGCGTCATCGAGCTTCGCCCCGCGAAGCCGCGCGGTCGATTCCCGCGGAAGCGATGGATCCACCATCGACAGGTCCGGATCGACGATCGGACTCGGCCCGTCGTAGCAGGTCTCAAAGAGCGTCCGCAGCGCCCAGTACCGGCTGGCCAGAAGGTCGAAGGTCACCTCCTGCGCGTTGGCGACGATGTCGCTCCCAAAGAGAATCCGCCCGCGATTCCGCTCGCAGAACGCGCGCAACTCGACCGGCCTTTTGCTCAACTCGCGCACCATCCACTTGGTGGCCGAGGTGTCGAGGTAGAGATTGGGGTGACGATCGAGCAGCCCCTGTAGGTGATCGAGGTCTTCGGGGTGGCCGGCCATGTGCGCGGCGATCCACGGGACATCGTGGTATTCCTCCAGCAGACGCTCGAAAGGTTCATAGTGGGACATCTTCTCGCCGTAGCGCGAGGCGTCCTTGTAGTGGGTGGCGAACCAGGTGTCCGGGTCCGCCACGTGGGTCATGAAGATCATCCCGGCTTGACGGGCCAGGTCCATCCCCTGCCGGCGGATGGGGCTGTCGAGCAGCAGAGCGCTCTCGTGCAGGTCGCGCCCGCGCGGGGCCGCCCAGAACTTGCACACCTTCGCCCCTTTGGCCGCGAAACCTTCGATGCGCCGCAACCAGTCGGTCGTAAAAGTATCAGGGTTCTCCTTCGCTGCGCGATAATCAGGCACGGCGATGAACTGGAACCGATCCCCGTACACATCGCGCATCGGGTCCACGTCTTCGAGACGGTTCATGGACCAAATGTGTTCCACGTGGAACACGTCGGCCGCCTCGATGAACAGCTTCGCCGCCTCCACCCCGTGGATGTGCGTGTGGACATCCCAGATCGGCCCGTGAAACGGAAGCCGCCCGGCCTCTTCACGATACGACAGCCCCAGACGGTTGGCATCGGAGATCGTGGGAGCGTCCATCGTGGTCATGGGAGTCGTGAATCTTCTTTTTTTCCGGCGGTGGTGCGGGCATGGTCGTCGGGTGAATCGTTGCGGTCAATCAAGGGGCTGGAGTATGTCAATAACACACCGCCGCGCGGCGCTGCCGTCACGGAACCCCGATCATCCGCGTCAATTCAGCGCGTTGCAGACCCACGTCGCGCGATCCCCGACGTTCACCCGCTGAAGCAGGTGAATCTTGAGCTGCGAGGGCGCCTGCTGCGTCAGGGCCACGGCCTGTCGCGCCTGACCGGTGAACAGGTGCAGCAGGGGTTCCATCTGCCGGTCAAAGTGCATCTGCCGCTGCGTCAGACGCAGAAGCTCCATGTGCTCCCGCGCCCACGCCGCCGCGTGCATGAGCCGCGCAAGGCAGCGATCCGCCGTTTCCCCCGCATCCTGCCGGGTCAGCAGGTGCATTCGCCCACCCTGGTCCAGCACGATCCGTACCTGCGTCTGTCGCGGACAACTGGCCTCCAGGCCGATGCACCCGGGCGCCTCCCCACTGGCGCGGGCAAAGAGCACCAGGTCCGGCTCCTCCTCCGAAGAAGCATCCACCGCCGGTAGGTCCGGCTGTGCCGGACGGGGGCGGGCACTGTCCGGCGGCCGTAGGTCCGACTCCGCCGGACGGGGGCGATCAGCCTCAGCAAGGTCATTGTCCGGCACAGTCGGACCTACGGCCTGCGGCCCTTCATCCCTCGTCAGCGCCACCCGTTCATCCTCGGAGACCATCGGTGTTTCCGCCGGAGGCGTGCTCGACTCAGCACCGCTCGCCCCCGCGCCCCCGCCAAGCCGCGCCAGAAGGTCCAGGGCTTCATCCCACTGCCCGCCCGGCGGCGCATCGGGGGTCTGCTCCGCTTCGCCGAACACGAAACTCCCAAGGTGACGCACCTGCACCGGCAGCATCTGCTTGCGGTGCCCCAAGAGCTTCAGGTCGAGCTTGAGAAAGTTCGCAGCCGTTGTCTGGATCTTCCGCCCCGCGTCCACGCTCGTCGCCTCGTCGCTGCCGAGCACCATCACGCCTACCGCCGGGGGCGCCGGGGGGTTCTCCCCCGCGCCGCGGCTGTCGAGCATCTGCTTGAGAAGCTGGTACGCGGCGATCACGGCTGTATTGTCCGCTCCGGTCAGCAGCGTCCACCGGTCGATCCCACGAACAAGGCCCGCCGCACTCTCTCCCGGTGCGACGGCCACGTGAATCACAAACTGCCTTACCGGCGAAACCGGATCGTCTGCGAGCGCTTCGAGCGTCGCCCGCAGGTCGCCCGCCACCGAGACCCGACTCATCGTCTGATCATCGAGCACGCCCACCAGGTCGAGATCGACCTGCTCATCATCCAGGTGCAGCACCGCGACCGGTCCGGCGGCGCGCGCCAGGTGATGGGCGTACTGCGTCAACCACGGGTGGGCATAACCCGGAAGGTTGCCCAGGAACACGGCCTGAACTTCGGCGGGCGGCGCCGGACGATTCCGCGGACGCTCGCCCTCGGCCGGCTGATGCAGACGAAGCCGCGCCGCGTTGGGTTGAGACTGGGGAGGATTCATGGGCAATTCAGATCGAAAACGGACTGCGGACGATGACCCCCCAAAACGATAACTCGCCGCGCCGGAGAGCTGGTCGCGCATCGCCTGTCCCGCGGTGTCGAGACGCTCGGTCGTGCTGGCGGGCTTTGGGGGCGCCACCGGATGCGCCTCTCGGCCGGGGGATTGTGCATGCTCCATTGCCTCGGTGAGGAACAGGTCGGCCAGCTCTTCGAGTTCCCGGATCGTTCGCGAGTCGTCCATCCGTGACGCCTTTCGCTGCGGCCGACCATCCGGGCCTCGCCGCTGGCGCGCCGGGATTCGCGGGCGGCTCCCGATTTCCTCGACGCCCTCAAACCGAAGGCCGGCGACACTTCAAGATAGCGCCGCCGCACTGCGTACGTCAAGCTCCCGCGCGAGGTTTACGCGCGATCACGGGTCCATCCCGATCTCGACGACGTTGTTGAGCTCCCCGTAAGGGTTCGACTCGACATACCGATTGTACGGATCCTCCGTCCACCGCCCGTCCACCACCAGCCGATAACGATACCTTCCGGGGGCCACGTCCACGCACGTCTGCCAGACCCCCAACCGTTCATCACGCTCAAGCGGCAACGGCTCCCAACCGTTGAAGT
Organism: Phycisphaeraceae bacterium; assembly: GCA_041747335.1. Taxonomy (GTDB): domain Bacteria; phylum Planctomycetota; class Phycisphaerae; order Phycisphaerales; family Phycisphaeraceae; genus JBGTFI01. The sequence continues at coordinate 3,577 of JBGTFI010000006.1, forward strand.
CTCCCGCGACCGCCACCTGCGCCGCCGCGTCGTCGGGCTGAATGAACAGAATCCCCTGGCTGGTCGAGCGCGCCCCGAAGAGTTTGGCAAGCCGCGCGCGAACGTCGGACCCGTTTCCATGATCGCCCAATCGTTCCGCAGGCGGCGATGCCTGCCTCGGCGCGAGCACCGCCGTCTG
>JBGTFI010000007.1:0-4969 GCA_041747335.1 Phycisphaeraceae bacterium
CCTCGATGTAAATCATGCCCTCATCCGTCTTGGCTATGAGTACCCCTGACGGACGCGGCCCGATGTTCTCTCGTGGGCTACTGCATGGGCGGCGCGATCGTGCTGGATCTGGCCCGCGAACTGCCGGCCCTGGGCGTCGGCGTCGAGCGCATCGTGCTGATTGATACGCCGCTTGTCCGTGGATCGCCTCCAGGGCGCGGGGCGTCGGCTGACTTCGTGAGAACGATCCGTGACAGGCTGGGCCTGGCGGGGTGGCGCGCACGGTTGCACATGAACCCGTGGCGCGGCGGCCACGGCGACATTCAGTTCTCGCACGAATACCGCATCCTCGTTCAGCGCCTCCACCGCCGCGCACTCGCGGATTATGTGCCGCGGACGCCCGGCATCCCGGTCGTCGTCCTCAAGGCTCAGGAAGTGCGCCTGCGCGACGGCCTCGATGCGCGAGCGTGCTTCGTCGAACGCCTCGATCCGCCCCCGAAGGTCATCGCCATACCCGGCGATCACGTGACCTGTCTTCATCCCCGGAACCTGCCTTCCCTGTCTCGGACGCTCGTTGATCTGTTGCAATCCCCTCCGGATGGATCGTCATGTTAGGCAAGACCATGGATCGCATCGTCCGTCGACCGGCCCGGCGCTTCTATGACGGCTTCATGGAGACCGCCGGCATCGCCAACACCATGCGCATTTCCAAGTGCTACAACCGCGTCCGCTACGCCGGACGCGCCTGGACCCACCGGCGCATGTATGTGCACGCGCTTACAGATCTGCTCCGGGAGAACGACCCCGCGGCCCCCGCGCGCGAACCCACCGTGATTGGCGACGGCTGGGCCATGGACACCAGCCGAACGCTCCCTCACCTCGATCAGTTGCTGGAGGACGCGGACGGACTGATCGCTACGCGCGGCGGAATCAAGGATCCAAAGCGCGCCTATCCCGACAAGCCTTTCTTCCAGACGCTCCTGCGCCCGGACGATCTTGATCATCACCCCTCCATCCTCAACTTCGTGCTCTCCTCCCCGGTCATCCAGACCGTCGCTCGTTACATGAAGACGATTCCCGTGCTCTCGAAGACCATGCCTCCGGGCGTGCGGTTTGTCGAGTCGAACGCGGCGTTCGAGGTCGAGACGAATCCGCCGTACCGCTCCAGCCAGCTCTACCACCTGGACATTCACGATCTGCCCCTGGTTTACATCATCGTCCTGCTTCACGATGTCACCATGCGCCATGGGCCCTGGTGCTTCCTTCCGGCGTCCGCCTCGGCCCGCGCCGCGGCGGCGATCGGGTACCGCAGGCGCCGCGCGCCCTACCGCGTGTCCGATGAAGAGATGTATCGCCACGTCGATCCCGGTGAGATGATCCCCTTCACCGGTCCGCGCGGAGCAGTGCTGTTCATTGATTCGGGCGCGTGCTTTCATTACGGAAGCCGCGATTGCGCTCTCCCCCGGTACATGATGATGTACGCCTTCACCACCCCCTGCCGCACGGACATGACCCTCACCTACATGTCGGGCGTTCGCTTCCCGCGCTGCGCGGGCGAGTCCCGGCTTCGCAGGCTCATACTCGCGTGAATGGACCACGGATCGAGAGCGGCCGACGGAGCCGAATCATGGAACTGTCGATCATCATCCCGACCTACAACTACGGCCGATACCTCCGCCGAGCGATCGACTCGGCGCTCTCCCAGGCCGACGACCGCTGCGAGATCATCGTGGTCGATGACGGTTCAACCGATGACACCTCCGCCATTCTCACTTCCTACGCCCGAACCGTGCGGGCGATACGCCAGGAGCACGTCGGACCTTACGTCGCCTGTCGCCGAGGCTTTGACGCCGGCACCCGAAGCTGGGTCATGTTCCTCGATGCCGATGACCGCCTGCGCGACGGTTTCATCGCCGCGGTCCGTCGGGCGATGTCGACGGCGGCGCAAGCGAGCGTTCTGTTCCCCTCGATCGTCAATGTCCGCGCCGATGGGAGCGAGCGGCCTACCCCCCCTCCGACGATTCACCAGGAGCCGATCGAAAACCTCCGCGGGTACTTCCGCAAGCAGCTTCGCGTCTCCACCGGCGGCACGTTGTTTCGTCACGAAGTCGTCGCCCGGCTCCGCGCGATCCCGGCCAGGCAGTTCCGGGATCACGGGTTCGATCAGGTGCTTATGGCGTACGCCCTGTCGACCCATCACGCCGCCGTCGCGCCCGACGCAGTGATGGAGGTTCACGATCATCCCGGCCGGTTGCGCGACGACGCAGCCGCGTTCTGCGGCTCGGCCGAAGGGACGATCGCCACGCTCTTCGATACGGACCTTCTCCCGACTCAGGCGCGTGCCCTGCGCGGCATGTACGAAGCGGGGCTTCTGCTTGAGAAGGGCAGGCTGCTCTATCGAAGCCGCCGTTACCCGGACGCGGCGCGCACATACGCTCGAGCGTTCATCGCCGCCCCGGGTGAGGCCGCTCGCCACCCGAAGCACTGCTGGAGGGGTGTTCGCGCCGCACTGATGGCCACGCTGCCCCGACCACCTGCGGTGGCCCGCCCCGATGCCCGTCGCGCCGATCTGGACGCGTTCAAGCAGGAACCCATGTCGTTCCTCCTGCGCTGCGCCGTCGAGCGCGGCGACGTCGCCCGAATCAGGCTCGGTCGCGAGGCCCTGCTTCTGAACGATCCAACGGATATCCGCCACGTCCTGGCGATCAACGACCTCAACTACACCCGCAACTCGTTCGACGCGACCTTCGCCCCCGTGTTCGAGGGCAGCCTCTTCACGGCCGCGGGCGCCTCGCACCGGCGCGATCGCAAACAACTCACCCCGCCCTTTCAGACGCGCTCGCTCGCCGGCCTGGTCCCGATCGTTAGCAATCAGGTCCGCGCCATGATGGAAGCCTGGCGCGACGACTTCCAGGGCAACATCGTCGCAGAGCTGATGAAGATGTACGTCCAGACTTCCGGCCGGATCATGCTCGGCCTGGACGACGATCAGGCGATCATCCGCCTCTTCACGGCCATTAAGCGCGCTCACCCGCACGCCTCGGCCAACTGGCATCGGGGGCGGCAGGCTCGGCTTGCGCTTCGCTGGTTCGCACCGCGAGAGCACCTGCGCTATCGCCGCCGGGGGCGCGAGGTCGATCAGTTCCTCAAGGAGATCATCGACGCCAAGCGAACCGCACTCAGCTCAGGCGATTTCAACCGGGAAGATGCGGGCTGGACCGACCTGCTCACGGTGTTCCTTCGCTGTCAACGGGACGCGCCCCAGGGTCGCTCCCATCGCTGGGTGCGCGAGCAGGCGGCATCGATGTTCCTCGCCGGTTACGACGGGATCGCCAACGCGACCGCCTGGACGCTGTACCACCTCGCCCGCAACCCGCGCTATGAGCGCGACATCGTTCACGAGTGCCGCACCCTGCTGGGCGATCGCCCGCCCTCCTTCGCCGACGTGCCGCGGCTCGTTCGTACTCGCGCCGCGTTCGAGGAGGGGATGCGCCTCAATCCAAGCCCCTGGCTGTTGTGGCGACGCGCGATTCATGAGGACCGCCTCCCGAGCGGTGCGGCCGTCCCCGCCGGGGCGCAGGTGTTCATCAGCCCCTACGTCCTTCATCGTCGGGCGAATCTCTTCCCCGATCCTGATCGATTCGACCCATCCCGATTCGACGATGCGCCCCGGCGCGAGCGATCGCCCTACAGCTACATCCCCTTCGGGGGCGGGCCGCGCATTTGTCTCGGCGAGCCGATGGCACGTCTGATGGGCGTACCGGTCCTGGCCCAGCTCGTGCCCCGCTTTCAATTTGAGTTGACCACCGATGTGCCCATCGTGCCCGTCACGCTCAACGGCTTCTCTGCCCAGCCGCCCGACGGCCTGATCCCCATGCGCATCAGGCGGCGCCAAGCGAGCGACGATGCGCCTCGAACCGCGGAGGTAACGGTGCTTCCTATCCGGACCTCAGCATTCGGCGGCATTCACGCGCCTTGACGGCCGGGCGAGGGACTCCGGTACATCACGCGATACAGCACCGCGAGGAGCACCATCGTCAGCGACGTTCCGAACGCCAGGCCGAACAGGATCGTCACCGCCATCGACACCCGCAAGACGTCCGCCAACACGCTCCCCAGAGCAAGTCGAATCACCATAGCCCTATCAATGCCAATCTCCTGCCCCCTGCTCTCCCACCCGTGCCCTGCCCAGATGCGCCGCGCGCGATCGGAAGGTCGGCTAAGGCCGTAGGTTACGCTCAAAGTGACTCCAGGCTCCGCTGCACCTTGATCCGGCCGCATTGGACTAAAGTCCCATCTTGGGGTCTGTTCGTTCTTGTTACCTTCGCCGCAACGAAGCGCTCAGGCTGGCGGCGATCCGCCCAGCCCGGATCGCGTGGCTCATGCAAAGGTACTTCCATGTCACGTTCTGGATCAGTCGGTGTCGTTCAAGGCCTCATTCATGTGGTTCTTCTCGCGGCCCTGGCGATGGCGATCACCGGCTGCGCCGGCGCGAAGGCCACCGTTTCCCAGGCCGCCCCGCGCGATGCGCCCAGGCCCGATCGCCTGCTGGTGCATGACTTCACCTTCTCGGGTTCGGATGTCTCGCTTGACCGGGGGCTGAGCGCCAAGGCCGCCCGAGACCTTCAAGGCCGCACGCAGACCGAGGAAGAACAGCGCGTCGGGGCCGCCGTCACCCAGGCGCTGTCCAAGCATCTGGTGGCGGAACTCAACAAGAGGGGCATCACCGCCTCTCATGTCTCCACCGGCCTTGAACCCACCGCGCGCACCGGCGAGATCGTCGGGCAGTTCGTGACGGTTGATGAAGGCGATCGCACCCAGCGCGTCTGGCTGGGCTTCGGCCTGGGGGGATCGAAGCTCGACATGCGCGTGCAGTTTTACCAGAACGACCGCGTCGTGAGCCGAGGGATGGTCGCCACCAGCAGCAGCCTCAAGCCGGGGATGCTCGTCTCGATCGGCTCCGGCGCCGCCACCGGCGGCGTGGGGACCG
>JBGTFI010000008.1:0-2701 GCA_041747335.1 Phycisphaeraceae bacterium
GAAGACCTCGGTACCGCCGCGCTCATCGCCGCTGTCGCCGACCACCTCCTGCTCGCCGTCGGGGCAAGGCTCTGGCAGCTCGCGCTCGCCGCCGTTCCGGGCGTCGCCATGATCGTCCTGGCGATCCTTCACAGCCCCTACCGCGTCACACGCCTCCTGGCGTTCCTCGATCCCTGGGCCGACCCCCAGGGCAGCGGTTACCACCCCATCCAGTCCATGATCGCCTTCGCCACCGGCGGCGTCACCGGAAAGGGACTGGGCAACGGCATCCAGAAGTTCGGATATCTCCCCGAAGACACCACCGACTTCATTTTCGCCTCCATCTGCGAGGAGCTGGGCATCACCGGAGCGCTGCTGGTGGTCGCGTTCTATCTGGTCATCATCTGGACGGGTCTTTCGATCATCCGACGCTGCGGCGACACCTTCACCCGCCTCTTCGGACTCGGCGTGGTGCTCACCATCGGGCTGCAGGCCCTCATCAACCTCGCCGTCGTCACCGTCCTGGTCCCATCGAAAGGCATCGCCCTGCCCCTGATCTCAAAGGGCGGCACAGGATGGATTCTCACCGCCTTCATGCTAGGGCTGCTCGCCTCCCTGGATTACGCAGCCGATCCGGCCTACCGCGAAAACCACCCCACCGAAGAACAGGATCCGCCGCTCTCCATCAGCGCCTCGGGCGCACTGACGGGATGAGCGGTATTCGGGGATGGTCAAGTGAGATTACAAAAGCAGTCGCACGGGCAAGCAGAGCCTTGCCCATGACACCCCGCGGCGGCCCGTCTCCAAACGCATCCGACACCGGTTTGCCCGCGCCGTCCGCGCCCCGGTATCGTATCGCCGGGTGCCTGTGGCAAAGCGAAGCGTGCCACACCCACTCACGTTGACTCCCTCCGCTTCCCCGCCTTAAGGAGGCCTTGCCATGTCCGTCCGATCCGTGCAACTGCTCGAACTTCTTCCCCTGCTCGCCGGCCTGGCGATGCTCCTTCCCCTGGCTGCCTGTCAGCAGACGCAATCCACCTCGAGTGGTGCCGGTGCGAACACTTCCGGGGGAGCCACGGCCATCCGCACCGAACCCTTCGGCGTCACCGCCGACGGACAGGCGGTCGAGAAGATCACCCTCGTCAACCAGGACGGCATGGTCGCCTCGTTCATCACCTGGGGCGCGACACTGACCGACCTTTACGTCCGCGACCGATCGCGCACCTTCGAGGATGTCGTCCTCGGCTTCGACAACATCCAGCAATACGAAACCCAAAGCCCATACTTCGGCTGCACCACCGGCCGCGTCGCCAACCGCATCGCCCGCGGCACGTTCACTCTGAATGGCAAGACCTACCAGCTCGCCACCAACAACGATCCCAACCACCTTCACGGCGGCGTAAAGGGCCTCGACAAACGAATCTGGCGGGCGCAGACGACGCAAACCGCCGACGGCCCGGCCGTGAAGTTCACCTACTCCAGCCCCGACGGCGAGGAAGGCTATCCCGGAAACCTCGACATCGCCGTCACCTACACCCTCACCAACAAGAACGAACTGAAAATCGAGTACGCCGCGACCACCGACCAGCCCACACCCGTCAACCTCACGCACCACAGCTACTTCAACCTCACCGGCAACCCGGGCGGCGACATCCTCGATCACCGCCTCCAACTCGAAGCCGCCCGTTACACCCCCGCCGACGAAACACTGATCCCCACGGGTGAGATCACCTCCGTCGAAGGCACGCCCTTCGACTTCCGCCGGCCGACGCCCATCGGCGATCGCATCGACCGCATCGCCCCCACCACCGGAAACCCGCCCGGCGGGTATGACCTCAATTACGTGGTCGACGGCCGCGCCGGACGCATGCGCCTGGCCGCCACTGTCCTCGAACCGCGCTCAGGGCGCGTCATGGAAGTCTGGACCGATCAGCCGGGCATCCAGTTCTATTCCGGCAACTTTCTCGACGGCTCGATCACCGGCAAGCGCGGCGTGACCTACGACAAACACGCGGGCTTCTGCCTCGAAACCCAGCACTTCCCCGATTCGGTCAATCAGCCGAACTTCCCCTCGACGATTCTGAATCCGCGCCAGACCTACCGCCACGTGTGCATCTATCGTTTCAGCACCCGATGATCCCCCGGTGAGCACGCGGCGGCGAGTCATCCTCTTCGCGGGGGGCGGCACGGGTGGGCACATCTTCCCCAACCTGGCGATCGCCCAGCGCCTGCGCGACCTTGACGACTCCCTCGAAGCGCGCTTCATCGTCTCCAATCGTCCGCTCGACGCCGAGATTCTCCGCAAATCCTCCGTCCCGTTCACCGCGCTGAGCGCCCGGCCGGTCTCGCTCAAACCATGGCGCTGGCCGGGCTTCGCGCTGGCGTGGGAGCGCTCGATGGCGTCCATGCAGGCCGAACTCCGCGAATATGACGTCCGGGTCGTGATCGCCACGGGCGGTTTCGTCTCCGCGCCCGCCGTCGCCGCCGCGCGGCGGGAACACCTCCCCGTAGCCCTGGTCAACCTCGACGCCGCCCCCGGAAAGGCCAATCGCTGGCTCGCACGCCAGGCCGACGCCTTGTTCTCGGTCCATCCGATCGAGGGTCGCCCGGCCGCGCGGATGATCGGGATGCCCCTGCGGCGCGAGGCGGTGAGTGATCTGTCGCCCCAGGAGGCCCGCTCCGCCCTGGGGCTGGCGCCCGACCGCCCCATGCTGCTGATCAC
>JBGTFI010000009.1:0-10095 GCA_041747335.1 Phycisphaeraceae bacterium
CGAAATCCTGCAAATTCTGAGCCTGAGCCTTTTCGAGAAAACCCCGCTTTTTCAAGCGTTTTCGCGCGAACTCACCACCATGGAAACGAGCCTCGATCATAACCAGTTGTCTTTGTTCGACTTCTAACCGGACAGTAGTGATCTGAAATCCGCAATCTTCAATCCCCCCCCCGATCCCGCCGATCTTTCCGGGGGCGCGGTGCGTATCGCTGTAGGCGGGCTTGGCGGGCTTTGGCGCCCGCCGCACTGAGTTATCGGAGGAAGAGCGATGTGCGGGATTGTGGCGTATGTCGGGAACAAGAGGGTCGCCCCGCTTCTGATCGAGGGCCTCAAACGCCTGGAATACCGCGGGTACGATTCGGCCGGACTGGCCGTCGTCACCTATGACGGGCTGGTCATCGGCAAGGAAGTCGGCCGAGTGAGCGTCCTCGAGGACCTCGTCACCGGCCAGAGCGGGTTCGACGCATCGCTGGGCATCGCCCACACCCGCTGGGCCACCCACGGCGGACCCAGCAAGGCCAACGCCCACCCCCACACCGGCACGACGCGCGACGGCAAGACCATCGCCCTCGTTCACAACGGCATCATTGAGAATTACGCGGCCCTCAAGACCTACCTGCAGGGCAAGGGCACGCAGTTCGAGTCCGAGACGGACACGGAAGTGCTCGCCAAGCTCATCGCCTCGCTCTATGAGGGAGACCTCGAACGCGCCGTGCAGCGCGCCCTGCGCGAGGTGACCGGCGCCTACGCCATCGCCGTCGTCTGCGATGGCGAACCCCACACCCTGGTGTGCGCCCGCAAGGGTTCGCCGCTCATCATCGGGCTGGCGGATCGAAGCTATGTCGTCGCCTCGGACGCCTCGGCGATCGTCAGCCACACCACGCAGTTCATCACCCTCGACGATTACCAGGTCGCCAAGCTCTGCGCCGGCCCGAACGACCGCTTCAGCGACCACGGCGGCCCGTGGTCGGTCGATTTCAAGACCACCACCATCGACAACCAGCCCGTGACCCGCGAAGTGCAGGAGCTGGAGTTCGACCTCGAACAGATCGAACTGGGCAGCTACGAACACTTCATGCTCAAGGAGATCATGGAGCAGCCCGAAGCGCTGCGCAACTGCCTGCGCGGGCGCATTGATGACCGCGACGGCCGCGTGGTTCTGGGCGGGCTGAGCGCCGTCAGCCGCGAGCTCGCCCGCGCCCACCGCTTCATCCTCACAGGGCAGGGCACGGCCTACCACGCGGCCCTGCTGGGTGAATACCTCATCGAGGACCTTGCCAAAATCCCCGCCCGCGCGGCGTACGCCAGCGAGTTCCGCTACCGCAACCCGATCATCGAGGAAGGTTCGGTGGTCATCGCCGTCAGCCAGTCCGGCGAGACGGCCGACACGCTCGCCTCCCTCTCCGAAGCGCGCGAGCGCGGCGCGCTCGCCCTGGGCGTCGTCAACGCGGTGGGCTCCTCCATCGCCCGCGAAACGGACGCCGGCGTCTACCTGCACGTCGGCCCGGAGATCGGCGTGGCGTCGACCAAGGCCTTTGTCGGGCAGGTCACCGTCCTCACCCTCATCGCGCTGTACCTGGGCAAACGCCGCTTCCTCGGCAACCACACCCTCCGCGAACACCTCACGCACCTCGAACGATTGCCCGAGCTGATCGGCGAAGTGCTCGAACAGTCCGACCACATCCGCCAGTGCGTCGAGCGCTACGTCGAACGCGACAACTGGCTGTTCCTTGGCCGGGGCTACAACTACCCCGTCGCGCTCGAAGGGGCGCTCAAGCTCAAAGAGATCTCGTACATCCACGCCGAGGGGATGCCGGCCGCGGAAATGAAGCACGGGCCGATCGCGCTCATCGATGAGGGCATGCCCGTGGTCTTCATCGCCACCCGCGGCAGCCAGTACGAGAAGGTCATCTCCAACATCGAAGAGGTCCGCGCTCGCGGTGGACGCATCCTGGCCGTCACCACCGAGGGCGATCAGGACATCCGCCGCTATGCGGATGTGGTCTTCCCCGTCCCGAACGTCCCCGAACCGCTTCAGCCGCTGCTGACCGTCATCCCCCTGCAACTGCTCGCTTACCACGCGGCCGTGCTCCGCGGCCAGGATGTCGACAAACCGAGGAACCTGGCCAAGAGCGTGACGGTGGAGTGAGGCGGAAGTCCCCAGTCTTGAGTCTGGAGTCTTGAGTCGGGACAATGCCGAGTGTCGATTTCAGATTGAAGATTGCAGAGTGACGATCAGGTGCCGCAAGTGAATCCGGCGCCTTGTTCCTATACTCTACACCCCACACCCTACACCCTGCCCTATGAGTGAATCGACTGAATCTCATCGCGCCGCCGCCCGCAAAGAGCGGGCGCGGTGCGCGGTGCTGACGATTAGCGACACGCGCACGAAGGAGACGGACAAGGGCGGGGCGATCATCGTCGAATCACTGGAGGCCGACGGGCATCACGTCTCGGACTATGAGATCGTGCGCGATGAGTCGCGGGAGATCGAAGCCGCGCTGCGCGGCTGGCTCAAGGATGGGGACATCGACCTCATCCTAACCACCGGCGGCACGGGCATCGCCAGCCGGGACACCACCATCGAGGTCGTCGAACGCCTGCTCGACAAGCGCCTTGAGGGGTTTGGTGAACTGTTCCGGATGCTGAGCTGGCAGGAAGTCGGCCCGGCCGCGATGCTCAGCCGCGCCATCGCCGGCCTGTCCGGCGAAACCCTCATCTTCTCCCTCCCCGGCTCGACCAACGCGGTGCGCCTGGCGATGGAGAAACTCATCATCCCGGAGCTGCGGCATCTGGTATGGGAACGGCGAAGGTGACTCCCGTAGGTCAGGCCTTGGCCTGACAGTTCGACGACGGAGGCGACAATGGCCAATCTCGTCCAACTATTCGGCCTGCTCCTCTGCCTGGTCGCCGGATTCGGCATGGCGATCCGGATCATCTACCTTCTCAGCGCGATGGGCCCACGAGCACAGCCGGCGATCGTCCGCGCGCTCTCCATCGGAAGCGCGGTGTTCTTCGCGGGATGGCTGATGGTACTGATTGGGGGGATGATGAGATGAGTTCCGTAGCTCAAGACTCGGCCTGACAGTTCGATTACCGGCGCGCGTTGACGCTCGTGTCAGGGCAAGGCCTGACCTACGGGCTGAGCATCACGGGGAAGTCGCTTGAGCAATCTCCGGCGATCCACGGCCCAGAGAATTAACATGGTTCCAAACGTCGTGGCGGCGCCTCCGACGGCTGTCAGGTGGTCTCCCTTCTCCCTCACGAGCCTGCGGTGCGTCTCCTCGGCGTGACGGAACAAGGCACTGTAGGCGGAATCTGACACCCCTGGACGCGGCTCGAATCTCTCCCTGAGTTCAAGCAGCTCCCCCGCGAGCATCAAGGACGAGCCTCTTGCCGCGAGAATGCCGGCTGCGATCCCGAAGAGGAAGAAGATGACCCCGCCCAAGACCATGATCCATTCCTGTCGTTGCATTGCCAGTCCCTTCGTTGGAATCCGGTGTGCCACCCACGATTGCTGTCATGATAGCGCCGCAGCCCCGTAGGTCAGGCCTCGGCCTGACACGAACGCGCGCAGGTGGACCTACTGTCAGGCCAAGGCCCGACCTACGGGCTAAGATAGATCTGAAACCTCGGCGTACGTCGTTGCTCTGATTGAGGGAGAACGCAAGCATGAGACGATATCAAGCGATCCTGACCGCCGCCGCCGCGCTGCTCGCGTTCGCTACCTCCGCCCGCGCGGCCGAGAAACGCGTGCTCATCATCGGGGTGGACGGCATGAGGCCGGACTCGATGGAGATCGCCAATACCCCCCACATCGACGCCCTCATCGCCGCGGGTGCCTACAGCAACAAAGCGCAGATCGGCGACATCACGGTCAGCGGGCCGGGCTGGGCGACCATCCTCACCGGCGTGTGGCGCGACAAGCACGGTGTCAGCAACAATTCCTTCGCCGGCAAGAACCTCGCTGCGTTCCCCGATCTCTTCACCCGACTTGAATCGCTCGATGCATCGCTCACAACCGTCTCGATCGCACACTGGTCGCCGATCAACACTCAGATCGTCGGCGATGCGGACGTGAAGATCAGCGGCGAGGTGGATGCGGAAGTCGCCCGCCTGGCCGCGGCGCTTCTGAAAAACGGCACGGTCCTGCTCGGTGAACGCCGAAGCGGCACGCGCATCACCGCCGACCCGCAGGTCATGTTCCTGCACCTTGATGAACTCGACGGCGCCGGACACTCCCAGGGCTGGAACACCACGCCCGGCTCGCACTACATGAACACGCTCGAAACCATCGACACCCACATCGGGTCGGTGGTGAGCGCCCTCCACCAGCGGCCGGGCGTCATCGCCGGCCAGGAAGACTGGCTGGTGATCGTTACTTCCGACCACGGCGGCGAGGGCACCGGCCACGGGCCGAACACGCCCGTGCAGCGGACGATCCCCTTCATCGTCAGCGGGCCGAGCGCCAAGCAGGGGGGCGTGATCCATCACACCCCCGTGGCCGCGGACGTGACGGCTATAGCACTTGCCCATCTGGGCTTCGCGATCGATCCGACCTGGGGCATGGACGGCCGACCCGCCGGATTGCCGACGAAGACTCACTACGGCCAGAACCTGATCTTCAACGGCGATGCCGAGTGGAACACCGGCTACAACGACTTTGCCAACGATGGGAGCAACGGCGGAAACGCCGTGCCGGCCACGGTGGCCGGATGGGTCGAGATCGACGCGCTGACGGTCGTGCGCTACGGCGCGCCGGGCTTCGCGCAGGCGAACGATCCGGGGCCGACGCAGCGCGGCAGCAACTTCTTGGCTGGTGGCGCCGGCGGCACCACCTTCATGACCCAGACGATCGACCTCGCGGACATTGTCGCCGACATCGACACCGGACTGGTGCGCTTTAGCCTCTCCGCCTACCTGGGCGCGCAGGGTGATGCGGACGACATCGCCGAGTTGATCGCCACCTTCCTCGACGAGGCGGGCAACCCCATCGGCGAACAGGCGAAGCTCACCGGCGACTCGGCCTCACGCAGGCGGGGCAGGACGGGGCTGTTTCTCAAATCGCTCGAAGGCCAGGCGCCGGCCGGGGCGCGGCGGGTGGAGTTGGTGCTGACGATGCACGACGATCCGGGATCGCCGGGCAACCACGCCTACGCCGATGACCTTTCGCTGGTCTTCACCGTCGTGCCCGAACCGGGCAGCGGCGCGATGGTGATCGGCGCAGCGGGGCTGCTGGCCAGACGGGAGGGGAGAGCTTCCAGGCGGTGACAAGTCACTCCGGGCACCATGCCCTCGTCCTCGTGGGCATGTGGCGGACGGCATCGTCGATCGACGCCATCACGGGCAAACAGAGCCTTGCCCATGCCACCCAGGACTCGTACTCACGATCCCCACGCCGCCTTGCACCGGCCGCGCCATCAACCTACCCTGACTCCCATCATGGACAACCTCATCCTTCAGATCATCCTGCGGTTCATCCACATCGTCAGCGCGGTGCTCGCCATCGGCGGGCTGGGCTTTGTCGTGTTCTGTCTTCTTCCCGCGGCTAAGGGCGCGGACGAGGCGGCGCGAAGCGCCATCCTTCCCCCGGCCGTAATGCGCTTCATGAAGATCGTCTGGCTGGCGATCGCCGGGCTGGTGGTCAGCGGCGTGATCAACTGGATCAATTTCGCCTCCACGTACAAGGCGATGGGTCCGGCGGGCAACGCCCTGATCGGCACGAAAGTCCTGCTGGCGCTGATCCTCTTCGCAATGGTGTGGGCGGAATCGACCGGCTTCATCAAGCCGAAGAACCCGCGCGGGCTGATCGTCGCCAAGCTCCACCTGGGGATGCTCATCATCCTGCTGGCGGTGATTCTGCGCGGGCTTCGGCTGGCGCACGCCGCGGGGTGATGCGGAAGTGTCGCGCGGCGCTCAGTGACCGACGTGGTAGTATGTTTCGTAGACGTGCTGCGCCTGGCGGCGGGCGGTTTCCCAGCCCCAGCTTGTTGCGGTGAAGCGATCGGGGCTGAGACTGCGGACATAGGGCGAGGGATCGGGTTCGAGCATCGACTCGACCACGTGCCGGCCGATTCCGGCCGAGCCGGAGACGCCGTGAGCGTTGCACCCGCCGGCCATGACAAAGCCCTTCACCTGGCTGCTGGGGCCGACGATGAACCGCCCATCCGGTGTGAACGTCGGCCAGCCCTTGAACACACTGCGCACGCCCAGCTCCGTCACCTTCGGGATGTGCGGTGAAAGCTGCTCGCCGAACCAGCCCAGCACGTCCCAATCCTCCTGAATCAGGGGCGGATCCTTTTCCAAGGGAATCACCCGCGGGTCGGTGGAGAGACCTTTGGGTTCCCATCCGCCGACGAGGAGGCTGTTGACCTCCGCGCGGAGGTAGAGCGTGGCGTCTGGTATGCGGATGACCGGCAGCGACGGTTCCAGACCCGGTGCATGGACGGTCACGAAGAACTCGTGACGCACCGGGACAATCGGCAGCTCCAGCCCGGCGAGTTTCGCGATCTGGTACGCGTGCGCCCCGGCCGCGTTGATGACCGTCTCGCACTCGATCGTCCCCTTGTCCGTGACGACGCCGTGGATGGCGCCGTTTCGGCGCACCAGGTCGGTGACTTGCGTATCGGTCATGAACCGCGCGCCGAGCTTGCGCGCCTGATGGACGTAGGCCATCGTCAGGTCGTACGGCTGAAGGTACCCGTCCGTCGGGCAGTGGAGCACGGCCTTCGTGTGGGAAAGATCCAGGAGCGGCCAGAGGCGCTTGGCCTCGTTCTGGTCGATGAACTCGACCTCCAGGCCGGATTCGTCGGCGACCTGCTTCATACGCTCGAACTCGTCCACGCGCTCATCGGTCAGCGCCAGCCGCAGCGACCCGACCTGCCGCCAGGCGGGGTTGGCCTTGTCGTCCTGTTGAAGTTCGCTGAAGGTCCGCACCGACCACATCGCCAGCTTCACGCGTTCGACGCTGGTGCGGATCTGGCCGACAAGTCCGGCGGCCTGGGAGGTCGTCGCCGCCGCGACGGTGGGGGCCTTTTCCACCACCAGCACATCGCTCTTGCCCGCTTTGGCCAGACTGTAGGCCACCGCGCACCCCACCGCCCCGCCCCCGATCACCACGATTTCCGCGTGTGTCACTTCACTCATGAATCCGTCATCTCCATGACAGGGGCCCGCGGCGCTCAGCGCCGCCGGTCGGTGCTCTCGAAGATCTTGTCCGCGCTCTTGGCGATGAAGCCCCGGAACAGCTCTCCGTGGCTTCCGGGGAGGGGATACCGCCGGGCGAACTCGTAGTAGCACCCCGGCACGACGTGTTTCCCGTCGCTGAACGTGACCTCCACATCCTCCGCCAGCGTCGAGGACTGCTCGAGGTACTCTGTCGGCGTCCCCTTGATCTTCCCTCCCGAAGCGTTCAGGGCGAACCCGCTCGCCTCGAGGAAGTCATTGAGGGCCGCCAGCGAGTCGAACGTCTTAAGCTCGTTGACGAGGACGGTGAAGTGGTTGGCGCGAAAGCCGTGAGCGGCCAGCCACCCGGCGTATTCACTGGCGTCGGCGAGTTTCTGGTAAGTCGCGAAGTCCAGGTTCCACGGTCGTCCTGCCACCGGAAGATCCCAACGGTCGGCCAATCCCGCGGGAACCTGGTCCACCAGTGACCGGGCGATATCCGCCAGCCAGCCGGGCATTTCGCCCAGACGAAGCTCGCTGACGAAGACCAGCGGCCTGCCCGGCTCGGGGTGCTCATAATGCCTGGCCAGCAGCTTTTTGGCGGGGAACTCGTAGCTCTCACGCGGTTCATACCCCAGCTTCGTGAACGCCTTGCCCAGCATCCGTTCGTTCACCCGCGGGTCATCAAACGTCCGGAGCGCGATGTGGTCGTTGACCACCCGCTCGCCCCGCCCTTCAAGAAGCCGGCGCACCTTCAAGGCATGGGGGTTGAGGCGGACGTAGTCATCCCACAGACGCGCCAGAAGGTCATCGAGTTGCGACATGCCCCGGATTCTACCCCCGGCGGGGATGGTGTCCAAAGTCCAAAGTCCAGAGTCCAATGCAGGGTGTTGCGTTACTCGGCACTTGGCGCCCGGCCCTGGGCGACCCGCCAACCGCCCGTTTTACTCCCGCGCTGGACGGTTCTATACTGCCTGCCGGTCGAGGCCTCGGCCTCGATGATGCCCTCCCCCCCTTGCCCGGGTGGCGGAACTGGCAGACGCACCAGACTAAGGATCTGGTGGGAGTAAAATCCCGTGGAGGTTCGAGTCCTCTCCCGGGCATTGCAAAACGACGGATTGAAGCACGCCGAATCGCATCCTAAGCCCCTTCACTAACACCGGTTAGCGGAATCAACGGACGCGCCCGTCCCGTGCGAAAGGGCGCGGTCGTCGCACCGGAGCGCATCGCACGCTGCTCGTATTCTTCGGGTTCGTGCTTCGCATCGTCCAGCCACAGCTTCCGCGCTTCGGCCAGGTCAGCCCGCAGCACCTTCGCCAGGTCGTACCGGGGGGGGCAGATTGAAGACCGCCGCGCCGGGCGCCTAGAGCTTCGCCAGCTCCCCCGCCAGTTCGGGCTTGAGGGGTGGGAACATGTCCTTCCTCCCTCTTCGCCAAGGCCTTGGGGCCGCCGCATTAACGGGTTCAATATCCACTTTCCCGGCGTTGGTCGAATAGGTCGATTGGCGCGGGGTCGTTCTGTGCATGCCTTGCTCCTACCGGGCGGGCCGCCCTCGCCCCGAACCCGCGGCGAGGCACAATCAGCAAATCTCCGACAGAGAAATCGCCAAATTCATGCAGCGCCGGGGCATCGGCAGCGTTCTAATAGGTGAGGGCGGCAATCGTCGCGGTCGTTCGCCACATAGACCCCTTAGAGGGTTCATAGAGGGCTGACCCATGACCGAAACCGAGTTGATGAATATGTGGGGCGAGTACCTCGATACCTGCCGCGAAGTCGAGCGGGAGGCCCGTGGGGAGCGTTTTTCACCGATCAGGTTCACGCCCGCCCGCGGAGCGGCGGTGGAAGGCCGAATGCGCCCGATCGGGCGCGAGGGCGCGATTCGTTCGAATCGGTTCGCCGCGGTCGGCCGATTGTCCTGAGCAGCCGTTTCCCGCCTCTGTAACCCAGATCACCTGTCTTATCTAGAGTTCCGCCGGGGCCGCATGACTCTCATCACTGATGTGGGGCGTCTGTAGTTGCGTCTGCGCGAGCGTCCTGTAGAGGTCGCAGCGCTCCATGAGGTCGCGGTGCGTTCCCTGGTCCATGATCCGGCCCTGGTCCATCACCACGATGGTGTCCGCATCGATGACCGTGCTCAGGCGATGGGCGATGATGAACGTCGTTCTGCCATCGCGGACATCGCGGAGGGCGCGGTTGATCTTCACTTCCGAGTCCGCATCGATCTGGCTGGTCGCTTCATCGAGGATGAGGATCGATGGATCACGCAGAATCGCGCGGGCGATGCACAGACGCTGGCGCTGACCGCCGGACAGTCCGGATCCACCCTCGCCGAGCATCTCGTCGTAACCGGCCGGGCGCGCGATGATGAACTCATGGGCGAACGCCCGCCGCGCGGCGTCCTCAATGGCCCGGCGGGGGACGTGCCCCGCGCCCAGGGCGATGTTGTCCGCGATGGTGCCCTCAAAGAGGATGCTCTGCTGGGAGACGGTGGCGATCTGCCGGCGGAGGGAGCGCAGGTCCAGCTGCGCGATGTCCCGCCCGTCGATGAGCACCCGGCCTGCTTCCGGGTCGAACAGGCGCGGGATCATGCTCAGCAGCGTGGTCTTGCCCGATCCGTTGGCGCCCACGAAGGCGATGGATCTCCCGAACGCAACACTGAGCGACACCTCGCGCACCGCCGGTTCGAGCGATTCGGGATATCGGAAGCTCACGCGATCAAACACGATGTCGCGCTCGTGGCGCGGCAGTGCCGGCCGGACCCGGGCGGTGGCGCGCTGCGTTTCCTCGACGGGCAGACTTACGGCATCGAGAAGGCGCGTCGCGGCGGCGTCGGCTTCCTTGATCTCGACGTGCAGCGAGGTGAGCGGCCGAAGCGTCGCGCCCGCGGCCGCCAGCGCCGCGAGCACCGTGATGAACGATTTGGGATCGGTT
>JBGTFI010000010.1:0-2233 GCA_041747335.1 Phycisphaeraceae bacterium
TGAAACGACAAGCTCTCAAGCGGCGAATCCTTGATGCGAGTGACTTGCGGCTTTACCGCAACGGCGGGCGAGACGCCCGCCCCACTGTCAGGAAGCTCGCTCTTGCCCGTCAACACCCCCCCCAGGAATCCCCCCTTGGAGCAAGGCCAGCGAAACCAGCTCACCGTCGTCCGCGAACGCGCCATCCTCGTCGCATGCCTCCTGCCGGGACACCAGGCCGATCCGCACGACCCGCTCTCCGAGCTGCGCGCCCTGGCGGACACAGCCGGGGCGGTGGTCGTCGACGAGCTGATCCAGAACCGCCAGAAGCCCGAACCGGCGACCTTCATCGGTTCAGGCAAGGTGGAGGAGCTTGCCGCCATGGGCCGGGCTCAGGAGGCGGATGTGGTCATCTTCGACAACGACCTCACCCCCCGCCAGATCGCCAACGTCGAGGAAGCGATCGAGCGCAAGGTCATCGACCGTAGCGAGCTGATCCTCGACATCTTCGCCGCCCGCGCCCGCACCCACGAAGCCAAGCTCCAGGTCGAACTCGCCCAGCTTGAATACACCTACCCGCGCCTGCGGGCGATGTGGTCGCACCTCGAGCGCATCGTCGGCGGCTCGCCCACGGGCATCGGGACACGCGGGCCAGGCGAGCAGCAGCTTGAGATCGATCGCCGCATCGTCCAGCGCAAGGTTTCCGAACTGAAGCGCGAGATTGTCCAGGTCCAGGGCCGCAAGTCCCGCGAGGTCGCCGCCCGCAACAAGGAGTTCTTCACCGTCGGGCTGGTCGGGTACACCAACGCCGGCAAGAGCACCCTCTTCAACACGCTGACGGCAGGCGGCGCCTACGCCGACGACAAGCTCTTCGCCACGCTCTCCACGCGCACCCGCAAGTGGAACCTCGGCGACGCCGACGCGGTGATGCTCTCGGACACCGTCGGTTTCGTGCGCGACCTGCCTCACCACCTCGTGGCCTCGTTCAAAGCCACGCTGGAGGAGGCGATCCACGCGGATCTGCTGCTGATCGTGCTCGATGTCTCCCATCCGCGCGCCCGGCAGCAGATGGAAACGGTGACTCAGGTGCTCGACGAGATCGGCGCGCACGAACCCGACCGCCTGCTGGTGCTCAACAAGATCGACCGCCTCGAGCACAACGCCGAACTTCTGGCCTTCGAGCAGGAACACCCCGGAAGTGTCGCGCTGAGCGCCCGCACCGGCGTGAACGTGGATCAGCTCGTCGAGCGCGTCCGCAAGGCGATGCGCGGCGACCAGCGCGAGATAACCGTCAGCATCGATCTGGCCAACGGAAAGGCCGTCAACTTCCTCGAGACCAGCGCCACCGTCCTCTCGCGCGACTACGACGGCGACCGCGTGACCATGAGTGTGCGTCTGGGCGCCAGACAACTCGAACGCGCCCTGGCGATGGGCGTGAAAGTCGTCGATCCAGCCGCCGCGGGAAGAACGCCATGAACCGAAGCCGGGTGCCATGGGCAAGGCTCTGCTTGCCCGTGATCAAGCAGGCAGTCATATGAACAGGCATCGCGCCGTTGGCATGTGTCCGATTCATCGCCGCCCGCCCACCCATCCCACCGCATCACCGAGGAACCCCCATCATGCGAATCACCGGCCTGACGATCTTCACCCTCATTCTGCTCGCCCCCATCGCGCCCGGGCAGGCCATCGACGTGAACGCCATCGGCGAATTACTCGAAGCGCACTTCCAGAAACCCGCCGACGCCCGCCGTCAGGAGGCGATTGCCCGCCACGACGAGCCCCTTACCCGCGAGCAGGCCGCGAACCTCTCGAAGTCCATCTGGAACGCCTGGCCCCAAAGCCCTGAAGCGAAGCAGGTCAAGACCGAGATCGACAACCGGGAGATCCTCGTGAACGGCGAATCGCTGCGCTTCACCCTTGAAAACATGCTCGAAGAGAAGCCGGAGAACGGCTACCCCCTCTTTATCGTCATGCACGGCGGCGGGCAGACCGCCCCGCAGAACAACGATCGCGCCTGGCGCGGCATCCAGGGCCGGTACAAGGTCAAGGGCAAATACCTCTGCCCCCGCGCACCGCGCGACACCTGGGACCACTGGCACAACGAATACATCCACGCGTTCTATCACAAGCTCATCGAAGGCATGATCCTTCACGAAGAGGTCGATCCCAACAAGGTCTACGTGATGGGCTACTCCTCCGGCGGTTACGGCACCTTCCAGCTCGCGCCGATCCTCGCCGACCGATGGGCGGCCGC
>JBGTFI010000011.1:0-2798 GCA_041747335.1 Phycisphaeraceae bacterium
CGAGGCGTACGCCCGGCCGGCCATCATGCTCTGCATCGATGGCGACCAGGCCCACGGCTCGGCGCGGAGTGTCGAGGGCGTGAGCGTTCACGAGGCGCTCGAGGCGTGTACCGACCTGCTGACCAGTCACGGCGGGCACGCGATGGCGGCCGGGCTGAGGCTCAGCGCGAGCAACATCGATGCGTTCCGCGAGCGGTTCATCGAGCACGTGAGCGCCCTGCTCCCGGCCGAGCACCTCTCGCACCCGATTGACATTGACGCAATCGCCCAACTTAGCGACCTCACGCCCCGCCTGGCGGATGACCTGGCGCGCCTGGCGCCCTTCGGCAAAGCCAACCCCTCGCCGATGTTCGCCGCCCGCGGCCTGTCGCTGGCCCAGCCGGCGCAGCGCATGGGCAGCGAGGGCAAACACCTGACGATGACCGTGAGGCAGAACGGGACGATGATGCGCGCGGTGGGCTTCGGGCTGGGCGACCTGGCCGAAACCCTCCCCGGCGGCGCGGTGATCGACGCGGCGTTCAGGCTGGAGGCTTCGACCTGGCAGGGGAGGAAGCGGATCGAGCTGCACGTGGTGGATGTGAGGTCCGTAGGGTCCGCTATTGCGGACCATCTTCGCTGAAGACCTGTCGGAGGTGTACCCCGGCGGAAGAATGGTGAGGGTATGAATCGAACTGGACTGCGGCAACATGGGAGTACGCTTGCCCTGAGGATTGGCATTCCCCTGGCCGTTCTCAGCGTGATGATATGGATCACCAGTTACTTCATCGGGTTCCGGGTCAAATCGCCACTGACACAAGAGACCTCCTATGAAATCGCCGTTTGGAATGGAACTCTGGTGTTCGAATGGGGCCTCAGCGACGAATACCGGTTCGGTGATGTCCATTGGGAGTTCGAGACACTTTCTGGTGGTGGAATCAACCTCTTGGGGCTTATCCCGGGGTTTGCGATGCACGCGGGACAGAATATGTACTCATGGGTTCTGTGGATTCCCATGTGGATGGTGTCCGGCATGATCGCTGCACCGCCGGTCTATGTACTTCGCCGCAGACGCCAAAAGCGCCACCTCCCCGGCCACTGCCGCCAATGCGGTTACGACCTCACCGGCACGCTCGCGGCCGGTCGGACGGATTGCCCCGAATGCGGCGCGGCGGCGAGCGAGTAGGGTCCGCTACTGCGGACCATTTTTGACAATTACCCGGCGGGATTCCGGGTGGGGGAGGGTATGATGGTGCGATGGAATGTGCGCGGCGACTGCTCAGGTGGACATGGAACGGGGTGGCGGCGGGATGTTTCCTTCTCGCAATCTGGGCAATCTACTGGTGGATGGTGAGCTACCGTGGTCCAAACAGTCCCTTCGGGGCATTCATAACCTATCTCCCGCTGCAAGTCGTCGTCCTTAACCACGATGAGAACGAATACGGCCTGCTCGCCATGGACGGAACGCTCTTCGTGCGCCGGGTACGCTACCTCGATGGCTGGGAGTGGTTCAACTTCACACAGACGCTGCACTCTAGGATAGGCGATAAGGGAGAGATGTCCCGATATCTCGTGGAATTCAACGACATCATCGCGATGCGGTGGCTCGTAGTCGCGTTCGGAACGCCTCCCGCTTTCTGGCTCTTCTTCTGGTACCGACGCTACCGCCAACCCCTTCCCGGCCACTGCCGCCAATGCGGTTACAACCTCACCGGCACGCTCGCGGCCGGGCGGACGGATTGCCCCGAATGCGGCGCTTCGATCGTGGTCCCGGCCGCCGGTGCGGAGGATCGTGAGGGAGCGTAGCTCGCCCACCTTCGGTCATCAGGCTCCCGCGAGGGATCCGGTGGTCCGCAGTAGCGGACCCTACCCCACCCCGAAGACCTCCACCGGCGTCACGCTCAGCCCCGCAATCGCCTGCGGCGTCGCGCGCTCGGAATCCCGCACCGTGGACAGCTGCTCGTACCGTTCCCCGGCCGGAGCGCGATGAATCTCGATCGATTCGTGTTCGATGTCCGCGATCCAGTACTCGGCGATTCCCGCGGCAGCGTAGATGGGGAGCTTGATCTGGCGATCCTTGCGGAGCGATGCGTCCGCGACCTCCACCAGCAGCAGCACATCCGCCGGCCGGGGCAGCGCCTCGCGATAGCCCTCCGGCCGCGGACGAAGGAGCATGAGATCGGGATCGAAGACATCGTTGTCCCCGATCAGCAGCGTCCCCTGCACGGCGATCTCCGCGCGATCCCAGCAGGGCGAGAACAGGCGATTGAGGCGCATCACGACGTGGTTGTGCGCGGGTCCGGCCGGGGACATGGCGACGATCATACCGCCCAGGAGTTCCACGCGATCCGCCGGCCCAAGCACCCCCGCCTCGATCATCCGAAGGTAATCCCGGGCGCTGAACCGGCGCAAAGGCAGCGACTGACCGCGAAACCTCGATTCGGGGAGGGCCGAGTGCATTGATCTGATTATAGGCGCCACCGCCCCACCCCCAATGCGGGCGAGAGGAATCGAACCTCCACGGGTGTTACCCCACCAGAACCTAAATCTGGCGCGTCTACCAATTTCGCCACGCCCGCGGCCACCTCATCATAGCGGGGGGAGACGGGGGTTGGGATGGGTGATCAGGAGCTTTGGACCTTGGACTTTTGGACTTTGGACTTTGGACTTCTGCCCCCCCGCTACCCCACTTCGCTGAGGATGCGTTCGGTCAGTTCCCAGAAGTTCACTTCGCGGAAGGCGGTGGGCGCGCCGGGGAGGGTGCAGTGGCGCTGGGCGTGATGGTTCCAGTGCTGCTGGGCGGCGAAGAGCTTCTGGCGGCA
>JBGTFI010000012.1:0-3523 GCA_041747335.1 Phycisphaeraceae bacterium
CGCCG
Source organism: Phycisphaeraceae bacterium (assembly GCA_041747335.1). GTDB lineage: Bacteria > Planctomycetota > Phycisphaerae > Phycisphaerales > Phycisphaeraceae > JBGTFI01. The sequence continues at coordinate 6 of JBGTFI010000012.1, forward strand.
ACGGGGTGGCGGTGGCGTGTCCGTTCTGCCTGGTGATGGTGGGGGACGCGGTGGCGGCGACGGATCAGGATCTACCGGTGCGGGACATCGCCCAGTGGCTGGCCGAGGCGGCGGGGGTGGGGGAGTGAGCAAAATGCACGATGTCGAATGCACGAAACTGAGAACTCGGCACTCGGCACATTCCCCCCAAGCCCTCTCTCCTTCCAACCGATACAACCGCCAGAACCGGATCTGGGATTCATCCGTTATCGGTCCAAATCATGCTGCGACCTGCGTTTGAGAGATTGGTCATCTGGCGCGCGGCGATGCGGCTGGCGAAGGCGGCCTGCCGGTTGACCGAGCAGTTCACGAAGGACAAGGCCGGGCTGGGGGGGACGATCGCCAAGCTCGCGGCCGGTCTTCCGGCGAGGATCGCCGACGCCTCCGAACGTGACGATGCGGCGCTCGCCAAAGCGGCAAACGACGGCCGGGGCAACCTGCGGGAGATTCTCTCATATCTCGCGCTGGCACAAGAGCTTGGGTGCATCAGCCGGTGGCGGACGGTAGGGCTGCGGATGAAGATTCACTTTCTGGATCGCCGGCTGGAGGCGCTGCACGAGGAACTGACCGCCCCGGAAGAGGACGATGGGGAATTGACGGAATCCCTGCGCGGACCGGGGTGGCTCAGGCTCAGGCGTGCGGCGTGAGGGGGAATGTCAGGGTGTCGCGTGTCGCGGGTCGGGGAGTCGGATTCGTGCATTCGTGCATTCGACATTCAGGTTTCTCCCTGGCCTTTGCCCACCCGTCCTGATTCTCTACACTCTGTCGAATGGTACGTACAGATACGGTTGTGGTCGGGGCCGGGCCGATCGGCCTGGAGCTGGCGGCGGCCTTCAAGGGCGCGGGGGTGGATTACATCCACCTCGAAGCCGGGCAGATCGGGCAGACGATCTCCTGGTATCCCCGGCAGGTGCGGTTCTTCTCTTCGCCCGAGCGGATCGCGATCTGCGGGCTTCCGCTGGTCACGCCGGATCAGTCCAAAGCCAGCCGGGAGGAGTACCTGGCCTACCTGCGAGGGGTTGTCCAGCACCTGGACCTGAAAGTGCGCACGTACGAGCGGGTGACGGCGATCGAGCGGCGAGAGGGGGGATTCCGGGTGCGAACGGAACACCGGGGTGGGGAGGGGTTGTACGAGTGCGACCGGGTGGTGCTGGCGGTGGGGGACATGCACCGCCCCCGGAAGCTGGGGATTCCGGGGGAAGACCTGCCGCACGTGAGTCACTATTTTGAGGAACCGCACCGGTTTTTCCATCAGAAGCTGATGATCGTGGGCGGGCGAAACTCGGCGGTGGAGGCGGCGATCCGGTGCTGCCGTGCGGGGGCGGAGGTTTTGATGAGCTACCGGGGGGAAGCGTTCGACCCGAAATCAGTCAAATACTGGCTGCTGCCGGAGATACAGTCGATGATCCGCGATGGTCAGATCACGTTCCACCCCGGCACGGTCCCTGTGGAGATAATGCCCCGGTGGGTACGGTTGGGACCAGCCGAGGGAGCGGGTGAGGCGGTGGAGGTTCCGGCGGACTTCGTGCTGATGATGACCGGGTACGAGATGGACACGACCCTCTTCGAAATGGCGGGGGTGGAGCTGGTGGGGGAGAACCGGGGCCCCCGGTTCGATCCGAAAACGATGCAGACGAACGTTCCGGGGCTGTACGTGGCGGGCACGGCGGCGGCGGGGACGCAAAGGCGGTTTCGTCTTTTTATCGAGAATTGCCACGTACACGTACGAAGGATCGTGGCGTCGATCACGGGGGATGCAGGATTCGCGGACCAGCTCACGGCCAGACAGTACGAGTTGCCGGAAAGTTGAGAGGAAATCCGCCTTTGGCCGGAAGAATCGGACGCGATGGGGCAACAGTAATCGCGGGGGTTGGGCGCGGCGCGTGTCGCGCGAGTGCGGTGTCTGGCGGTTCCCCAAGCATCGGGAAGCCCAGGTCCGCGCGGGCAGGCGATGATTCCCCACCCTGGCAAGTGATGAGGCTTCGAATCGATCGGCCGACCGGTGCCCGGTGGGCTAGGATGGTTTGAGGCGAGCCGCGGCACGAGGGCTTTCGGCGCGGTGGAGAGAACGGGCGGAACGAGCGGAACGACAGCAGGAGGCGTGGTTTATGATCGGCCGGACTGGCGGATGGCAGGTTCTCGCGGGGGGATTGAGTATCGGTCTATCGCTTCTTGCGGCGGTGGGGTGCAAGTCCGCGGGGACGTACCGGACGGACGCGGACAAGGTGGCGTACGACATCGTTCAGCAGAAGCAGCGCGAGGCGCTGGGTCGCAATGAGCCGTTCAGCATCGAGCGGCCGGCGGACACGCTGCGTCGGAGGTTGATGCTGGATCAGTTGCTGCCGTACTCGGCGCCTTCATCTCTGGGGGCGCAAGACATTGAGCCGATCCCGCAGTGGCCCAACGACGATTATCTGAAGGCGGACGACCCGGCCGATGACGCGACCCGGCTGGGTGTGGAGGTCACGCAGCCGCTGGCGGATCAGCCGCTGCGTCTATCCCTGATTGATGCGTTGAAGGTTGGGGCGCGCAACAGCCGGGAATACCAGACGGCGAAGGAGCGGGTGTTCATCGCGGCGCTGGCTTTGGACCTGGAGCGGGATGAGTTTCGCAACACGTGGTCGGGGGTGATTGAGTCGCTGTGGAGCGCGGACGCCAGCGGGGACGACACGGTGGTGGGGGCGGAGAACTCGGGGGTGCTGGACCTGACGCGGCGTCTGAAGAACGGGATGACGGTGACGACGGGGATCGGGATCGACCTGGCGGCGCTCTTGCTTCCTGACAGCGAGATGTCGCGCGGGGTGTTCGCGGACGCGTCGGTTTCGATTCCGCTGATGCGGGGATCGGGGAAGTTCATCGTGACCGAACCGCTGACGCAGGCCGAGCGCAGCGTGGTTTACGCGATCTACGCGTTCGAGCGGTTCAAGAAGTCGTTCGCGGTGAACGTGGCGAGCGAGTATCTCGCGGTGCTGCAGCAACTTGACCAGGTGCAGAACGCGGCGGGGAACTACGGTCGTCTGATCGCCTCAACGCGACGGGCGCGTCGGTTGGCGGACGCGGGTCGGTTGCCGGAGATTCAGATCGACCAGGCGAAGCAGGATGAGCTTTCGGCGCGTGACCGGTGGATCAGCGCTCAGCAGTCGTATGAGACGGGTCTGGACCGGTTCAAGATTCTGCTGGGGTTGCCGACGGACGCGACGATCGAGTTGGAACGGGACGAGATGATCCGCCTGGCGGCGGCGGCCCAGCCGCTTCTGGAGCAGGAGCAGGAGCAATCGGAATCCGAACTGATTCCGTCGGCGGACGCGCCGGTGGACCTTCCGCCGCCTAACATGGAGAACGCCGGTCCGTTCGAGTGGCCGGCGAAGGAGGCGGTGGTGACGGCCTTGACCAACCGGCTGGACCTGCGCGTGGCGGTCGGGCAGGTGCTCGATGCACAGCGCGGGGTGGCGGTTGCGGCCGACCGCCTCCGCGCGGAC
>JBGTFI010000013.1:0-11220 GCA_041747335.1 Phycisphaeraceae bacterium
GGCCGGCGGCGCCGGGTGGTGGTCACGTTGCGTCCGCCCCTGGAATCGTCCCTGGGCCGCCTGATGCGGCTGCTGGGCGCGCTGAACGTCGATGGCCGCGAGGTGCTGGCGCGGGGCAATCTGATTCCAGTCGAGGCGGACCTCAACGAGCCTTTCGTCATCGATCCATCGCTTGGCATCGACACCATCCTGCACGGCGCCGCGAGCACGCGGTTCAATCAGGATGTACGTGGCGAACCGTACGCGACGAACGTCCGGGGCGCCGCACGATTGCTGGAATGGGCGACCGCTCACAAGGTGCGCAGGCTGCACCTGGTCAGCACCGCCTACGTCCGCGGCGCGGCGCGCGGCCCAGTTGCCGAGCGATTTCACGATGGCCCCTCCGAGTTCCACAACGACTATGAGCGCAGCAAGTGGCAGGCAGAATCGCTCTGCCGCAACTGGGCCGCCCGAACAGGCGCGGTGCTCACCGTCCATCGCCCCTCGATCGTCGTGGGCGCGTTCGACTCCGGCAGGACCACGAAGTTCGACGGCTTCTATCTCTCGGCCCGGGCTACGGAGTTGCTGAGCGCCAGGTACGATGGCGCCAACGACGAAGCCCGGCATCATGTCCGGCTCCGCCTTCGCGGCCGACCTTGGGAGCGCCAGAACATCGTCCCCGTGGATTATGTCGCGCGGATGATCGTCGCCGCGCTGGAGCGGCCGCACCTGGACGGGCGCATCTTCCACCTGGTCCATCCCGACCCGCCGACCAACGACCAGTTGCGGCGCATCTTCGACCGCTACTTCAACCTCGCGGGAGGGCGATGGGTCGATCCTGAATTGTTCCCAAAAGACGACCTCAACGACACCGAGCGGCTGTTCTACGACATCAGCAGGCCACTTGAACACTACTTCGTCGACACCCCGGCGTTCGCGCGTCACGAGGCGGCCGCCCTGGAACGCGCCGCGGACATCATCTGCCCGATCTACGGCGAGTCGGCAGTCCGCCGGCTGCTCGATTACGCACTCGCCGCGCGCTGGGGCAAGTCGTCCCCTATCCGGTCCGAAGCGGCGGACGACCGCGCGCCGCACCCGCTGGCGGATTACTTCGAGCGGTTCCTTCCCGCGCACGTGGCGCGATCCGCCATCGCGCGTATGACCGGGCTATCCGTCACGATCCGCTTCATCGTCGACGATGCCTCCCGCGCGCAGTGGGTCTGCCGCTTCGAGCGGGGAACACTCGCCCAGGTGTCGCGCGGCGCGGCGGGGGTCCGGGAGGACTTCGGCTACGCAGCGCCTCCTCACGTCTTCGAGGAGGCGATCGCCGGACGGATCGACCCGCAGGTGGTGTTTCTTGACGGGGACGCGGAGGTGTTCGGCGACGTCGAACGTGCGCTGAAGATGGCGATGATCCTTCATGCGTTCAACAAGGAGTTTCCCTACGAGAGGCCGGTCGTTCATCCCGCTACGGAGGTCGCGTGCGCGAACCGGTGACACAGGAGCGCGTCGTGATTGACGGCCCCCGCACGCCGCAGGGCGCTCTGCGCCTGTCGGGCGAGCTGGCGTACATGGACCCGGTATGCAGCGCCGCGCTTCTCCTCAATCCCCATCCGTTCATGGGCGGCACGATGAACAATCCGCTCATCCGCTGCCTCGCGCGCGCTTTGCCCACTTCCGGGACGCTCACGCTGCGGTTCGATTACCGGGGCGTGGGTGAGAGCGAGGGCCAGTCTGCGGACATCGTCGACTCGATGATGCGATTCTGGGAGACCGGCCACGCCCCGGATGATCCCCGCCTGATCGACGATGCTCGCGGCGCGCTGCACTGGCTTGCGGCACAGGTGACCGTGCCCATCGTTCTGGTGGGCTACAGCTTCGGCGCCTACGTCGCGGCGTGCCTGTCGGCCGAACATCCGCGCCCGGTATCGCTCATCGCTCCGACGCTCGCGACCCACGCCTTCCCTACCGACGGCACGCGGGACGAACCGCTCCAGGTCATTTACAGCGACAACGACTTCGCCACACCACTCGATGTCACCACGCGCTGGATCGGTCGCCTCAGTCAACACGCGGATACGCAATGTCTATGCGGCGCCGATCACTTCTTCCGAGGCCGCGAAGAGCAGGTCGCCGCGATCGTGCGAACGCTGATTGATCGTGTGGCCATGCTGGAGGTCCGCCCATGACCATCGCGCCCCATGCACGGATGGAGGAGCCTCTCGCGCACGTCGAAGATCGTCTGCGGGAGATGATCGCAATGCACCTGGATCCGGTCGGCGGCGCGCCGTTCTGGATCGACCGCGCCGCCGCAAGGGGCGTGGACATCCGGCGCATTGCGGACGTCTGGACAATCGTCGACTCCCTTGGCGAGATGACGCCCCGCGATCTTCTCGGCCGGCCACTGCCGGATTACATCCCGCGTCGAGTTCACCACCGGCTCGACCGGCTGATCCTCGGGCAAACCGGCGGCACGACCGGGCCTGGGGCGTGGACCGCTTACAACCAGGAGGAGTTCAACCAGGCGTTCATCACGCCATTTGTCCACGCCGCCATGCATCTGAAGTTCCCCGTCGCCGGCACGTGGCTGTTCATCGGCCCCTCCGGGCCGCACATCATCGGCAAGGTCGTGCGCCGTCTCGCCAATGCGATGCGAAGCGCCGATCCCTTCAGCGTCGATTTCGACCCGCGCTGGGCGCGAAAGCATCCCGAGGGATCGTTCGCGCGAAGTCGCTACGTCGAACACGTCATGGAACAGGCGATGCGCATCCTCGATGAGCAGAAGGTCACCGTTCTTTTCACCACGCCCGCGGTCCTCGAACTGCTCCATCCGCGCATGACGACCATCCAGCGCCTGCGCATCGAGGCGGTGCATTACGGGGGCATGGCGCTCACGCGGGAGGAGCTGCTTGCCTTCCAGACTGAGCACTTTCCTCACGCCTTGCACCTGTCGGGTTACGGCAACACGCTGTTTGGTTGTTGCCTCGAACTGTCCGCGAGCGTCGGGCGTGAACTGAACTATTTCCCTCACGGCCGGCGGCTGTTCTTTGAAGTGGTTGACGATACCGGTCAACCGGCTGCGCCCGGTGAGATCGGAACTGTCCGATTCACACGCATGGACGAGACGTTCCTGATCCTGCGGATGCGCGAGCGCGATGAAGCCGCTCTGGTCCCTCCGCCCCGCGAAGCCCCACCGGGGTTCATGCACCACGGCTTGCGCGATCCGAGGCCCGCACGGCAGCTCGCCGCCGCCTCTACGTCCGGGCTGTATTGACACGACCCACTTGTCTTACCTCCCCAGAGAGTATCCACCATGCTCCACGCCAAACCATCATCACCTCGTAGGATACGATCCCGGCCCTCGCCCCCTGCGGCGCTCCGTTTCGCCTACACCCCCGACAGCGACGACGCGTTCAACTACTATGCGCTCGAGCACGGCCGCGTCACCCTACCTTCCATGCGGGCCGCGTTCTTCCGCGACCACATCATCGCCCTCAACCGCGCGGCCGCCGATGAGGCGTTCGACATCGTGGGCGTTTCCTCCGCGGCGTTTCCGGCGCTCGCGGATCGTTACTGGATTCTCGCCGCGGGCAACAGCATCGGCAGGGGCTATGGGCCGGTCCTCGTCTCGCGCGACCATCTCACCCCTTCGGACCTCGCCGGGCGGCGCGTGGCCGTCGCGGGCATCCCGACCACCGGCGGAGCCCTGGCGATGATGTACTGCCCCGGCGCAACGTTCATCGAGATGCGCTACGACCTCATCGCCGATGCCGTGGCCGCCGGCGAGTGCGACGCGGGGGTGATGATCCATGAGGAGCTGCTCTTCTTCCCGGAAAAGGGTCTGCGCCGTGTGTGCGATCTGGGCGCCGCCTGGTGCGAGGAGACCGGACTGCCGCTACCCGTGGGTCTGAACATCGTCCGCAAGGCCCTCGGTCGCGAGCTCGCCGCTGAGGTCGCCCGCGCCTGCCGCCGCTCGATGCAATGGGGTCTCGACCACTTCGAGGAGGCCTTCGCCTTCGCCGGCACTTTCGGGCGCGGATGCGCCCGTGATCACGTCGCCATGTTCAGCAATCAGGACACCCTCAACCTTGCGCCCGATGTCCGCTGTGCGATCCGCCTCATGTTCGACCGCGTGGCGGAACACGGGATCGGCCCTCGAATCGAGACATACGAGGTGATCGATGCCTGAGACACTCACCCATTCATTCGCCGGCCCCGAGGCGCTGCTGGCGCTCAAGAGCAGGCACGTGATGCCCTGCGTCCATCACTTCTATCAGGATCCGCCGCAGATCGTCGCTGGCGAAGGGGTCTACCTGTTTGACCATCTGGGCAGGCGTTATCTCGACTGCTGCGCCGGCGTGGCCGTCATGAACGCGGGCCATTGCAACCCCGCTATCATCGAGCCGGCCATCGAGCAGATCCGCACCCTCGGCCACACCACCAGCATCTACCTCACCGAACCCGCGCTTCGCCTGGCCCAACAGCTTGCCCGCCTCACCCCGGGCGACCTGATGCGCTCCTTCTTCTGCGCCAGCGGCTCCGAGGCCGTCGAGGGAGCGCTGCTTCTGGCGACGCTGCACACCGGCCGCGCCGAGTTCATCGCCATGCGCCACGCGCTGCACGGCCGGACCAGGGGAGCCATGAACGTCACCGGTCTGGAGATGTGGCGCACCGACCCCTTTCCACCCGGCGGCGTTCACCACGTGCCGTTCAATGATGTGGATGCCGTCGCATTGGTCCTGAAAGAGCGCGGCCACCATATCGCCGCCGTCCTCGGTGAACCCGTGCTCGGCAACGGCGGGATTCAGCCGCCCTTGCCGGACTTCTGGCCCCGGGTGCGCCGCCTGTGCGACCGTCACGGTGTGCTCCTGATCCTCGATGAGATCCAGACCGGGTTCGGCCGCACCGGAACCCGGTTCGCCTGCGATCACTGGAACGTCACGCCCGACATCATGGCCCTGAGCAAAGCCCTCGGCAACGGCTTTCCCATCGCCGCGTTCATCACCACCGACCGCATCGCCGCGAGCTACACCCGCCCCGGCGCCTCGACTTACGGGGGGAACCCCGTCTGCGCCGCCGCGGCGCTGGCGACCCTGGCCTTCCACGAATCACAGGACCTCGCCGGCAATGCCCGCCGGATGGGGGAACTGCTCCGGGGCGCGCTCGGACAAGTCGCACGGCGGCACGCCTGCCTCACGCCGCCGCGCGGCATGGGCCTGATGCTCGGCATGGAAGTCATCGACAACGTGGGCAACCCCGATCCGGCCGCCCTGGATCAAATCCTCGAGAACCTCAAGGATCACGGCGTGCTTGCGACCAGGACCGGGCCTCAGCGCAACGTCCTGACCTTCCTGCCGCCGCTTACCGTGACCACGGACCACATCGGAGAACTCATCGATGCCCTGGAACGCGCCCTCGATCAGTGACGCCGGGATGATTCCCTTCCTGGCGGTGACCCTTTCCCTGATAGCCGGATGCGCGGGGCCGCCATCGCGGTTCATCGACGCCGTGCCGTGGACGGCGCGCCAGCAGGGCGTCTCTGAAGCGCGCGCCCAGGAAGTGGCCGGGTTCCCCTGCCTACGGGTGAACGCCGAGTTAATCGATGAACTCGACCACGTGCTCGCGACGAAAGACCTTGAACCGGCGCGCGAAGGGGCTTTGCGCTTTCTCGACCATGCACGAGGCCTGAGCCTCGAAGTTTCCGGCCTCGAGCTCGAACGTCTGGACGATCGTGCATGGCAAGGGCTTGCCTCCGAGCACTTTGCATACGAGCACCCGATGGACCCCTCCCTTCGATTGCTCCTGACCGAAGAGTACCTCCATCGCACGGGCCTTCAATATGAACTCCTGCGCCGGCAGATCACCGCCGCGGCAAGCATGGAAGAGATCACGGCCGTGCTCACGCCGCTGCGCGGGGCGATCCAGCCCTCGATCAAGACGCGCGGCCGGTTCGCCCGCGCCGCGCCGCTGGCGCTCTTCACCTTGCCCTCGGGCATCGCCGCCGCCGCCCTGGGCAGCCAGACACACCTGATCGACGATCCCCCGTTTGACCAGGCTGTGCGGTACACGCCGGCGGCAACCGCCGCCAGTGCCGAACAGGATCTTCTTCTCGCTTACGCGCCGACGCTCATCCAGCAGATCCATCCGGACGCCGCGTACAAACCCGAGATCGACCGCATCGGCCGCGTCACCCTCGATGACCGGGGCCGGATCGCCATCGATACCGCTCATCCGACGGTCTATGCCTACACCCGGGAAGTCCATCTCGCGGGGACGATGCGCACCCAACTCACTTACACCTGGTGGTTCCCGAAGCATCCGCCACTCAAGAAGCCGATCGATGCCGAAGCGGGCCCCATCGAGGGCGTCACCCTCCGCGTCACCCTCGACCGTGAAAACCAGCCGGCGCTCTATGAAACCGTCTTCAACTGCGGCTGCTATCACACCATTTATCCCACCGCCTCCCTCGCCCGGCTCGCGCAGGAGCACCACGGCCCGCCCCTCAAGGGAAAGCGGTTCAGCATCGAGCAGTCCGTGCCGGGACACACCGATGTCATCATCGGCGGGCTCCTCGAAGGGCAAGCACACGACGGCGCGGTCCTGCGCAGCCGCGCCGCGGACCATCGCGTCAGCACCGTGCGCCTCAGCGACGAAGGGAATGGCCGCGGCGAACTTTCGGTGCCCTATGAACTGCGACCCTACGCGGACCTCGAACGACTGCGAACTCCCGGCGGTCGCGTCGTGAGCATGTTTCAGGATAACGGTCTGGTTCGCGGCGCGGCGCGTCTTGAAGGGCTGCTGTTCACGCCCATCGGCATCCTCAGTGCCGGTCAGCCGCGCCAGCGCGGGACGCAGCTCATCCACTTCGACCAGTTCGATTTCGATCACCCCCACACACTTGAGGTTCTGTTGCGACTCCCTCCGGAGTTCTGAGAAATTCGACTTGCCATCACCACTTTGCACCGATCGGAGCCCTCCCGGTTGCCCGCCGATCTTCTCGACTGCGATCGCATGAGATACAACCCGAGAAAGGTCGTTCGGCGCGCCGGTGCGTGGCTCTTGTGGCTGGTGCTCGCCGCGCTCGCCGGCACCCAGCTTCCACATTACCGCGTCGACAACGCCCTGGCTGAATGGATGCCCCAGCTCGACGATGCATCCTTCGTCCCGCGGACGATCATCCTCGGCGTGGAACGGGACAGCACCGACCTCGAGACGCTCATCCCATACCTCCACGCCCAGCCAATCCCCGCCGACGATCCCGACTACCACGGCCTGGTGGTGACCGACACACGGGGGCGGAGCGATCAGGCATTCCTCGACCACGTTCTGGCGGATCTTCACGCCTTCGAGCCCGGCCTCGATCGACGCGTCGCCCTGGGCGGCCCGGTCGTCTTCCACCTCGCCCTGAACGAGTACAGCCAGCGCGGCCTGCCGGCCGTGATGACCGCCATCATGCTCGTCGGCGCTTCCATGATGACCTGGATCACCGGTTCATTCCGGGTCGCCTTGCAGGCCACCGCGGCCATCATGCTTAGCCAGTTCGTCCTCCTGGGCGTACTCTGCGCACGCCGACTGCCCTTTGATATGGCGGTCTCCATGGCGCCGCCCATGATGATGGCGCTGGGTTACTCCTACGCCGCCCATCGGGCGCTCAGGCCCCATGTCACGCCGACCCTCATCGCCTGCTTTGTCACCACCGCCCTGGGAATCGCCTCATTCACGTTGACCGGCCTGCCTCCCATCGAACGCTTCGCCCGTTACGGCGTCCTGGGACTCCTGCTGGTCGTCCTGGCCGTGATGATGCTCGTCCCCGCGCCGGACGAACCACCGCGGCGCTTGCGCCGGTCCTGGATACGCCCGGTGCGTCGCGCTTGCATCGGGGTTTCCACACGCTTCCCACGATGGATTCTCGCGTTCGCGGCCGTGACCGCCGCGCTCTCGCTTCTCACCTTTCCTCGGGTGCGACAGGATGGCAATCCCCTCCATTATTTCCCTGCAGGGTCGCGCGTCGCCCAAGATTTCTCCGAGCTCAACCACAGGCTCACCGGCGTGTTGCCCTTTTCGGTGGAGGTTCTGGCCGACGTGAATCCCGCGCCCATGCTCGAAGCGACGCCCGGAGTGCGCGCCGTCGTCCCCATGCCGACCGACACGCACGACTCAGCCACTGCCGTCTGGCAGATCTTTGCCGACCTCGATGCCCTGCCGGCGCTCGCTCGCGCCCACCGTACCGTGTGGAAGGACTGGGCCCGCGAGCATGAAACGCCGCTCCTGTGGCGCGGCGTGGCAGCCCAGCTCGACGCGATGAACCGGATGGTCGGCCGAGTCGCTCTGTGGTCCGCGCCCCTGATGCTCCTGATCGCGGGCCTGTCGGTGGGACTTCTCACCACCAGCCTGCGCCTCGCGGTGTACAGCACCCTGGTCAATGCCGCGCCGATCGCGGGAATGATCCTCACGGCGGTCCTGCTGGACTGGCCGCTCTCGGTCCCGTCGCTCATGATCGGGGCCATCGCCGTGGGGATGGCCATCGACGACACCCTGCACCTGAGCGCCGCCCTCACGCACACGCGGTCTCTCCGCCGCACCCTGGTGCGATGCTGGCGTCCCTGCGCCGGCAGCACCTTCACCGTGTGCGCCTGCATGTTGCTGTTTACAATCAGCCCGTTCGGCCCCACGGTTCAGTTCGGCGTCCTGATGGCCGCCGCAGCGCTCGCCGCGCTCGTGGGCGATCTGATCCTCTGGCCGGCGCTTTGTAGTCTCTGGCCGATCCCACTGACAAAGGCATGACCCTATGCAGCGTTCATTTCTCATCCTCGCCGCCGTCCTCGGGCTGACCGCCGTCGCCGCCGGAACCTTCGCCGCCCATGTCATTGAAGACAAGGTCGAACCACGCATGCTTGACGCTTTCGAGATCGGCGTCCGCTACCATATGTACCACGCCCTGGCGATCCTGGCTCTCGCGACCCTGGCCGCGCACCGCCCGGGCAAGGCCCTTCGCGCCGCGGGCTGGCTCATGACCGCCGGCGTCGTCCTCTTCTCCGGTTCACTCTATCTCTATGCGACCGCCGGCCCCCGCTGGCTGGCGATGGTCACCCCGCTGGGAGGCGTCTGCTTCATCGCCGGGTGGTTCGCGCTGCTCCTGGCCGCCTGCGCTACTCGTGACGAAGCGCGATGATCGGATCCACCGCCGCCGCCCGCGCCGCCGGGTACAGCCCGAAGATGATCCCCACCGCCATGCTGATCCCGATCGACAGCGTGATGCTGAACAGCGTCACCACCGTCGGCATCCCCGAGAACTTCGTGATCACCCACGGCGTGCCCACCCCGATCGCCACGCCCATCAGCCCCCCCATCATCGAAAGCACGACCGTCTCGATCAGGAACTGCCCCACGATCTGATTGCGCCTGGCGCCGATCGCCCGGCGGATCCCGATCTCGCGCGTCCGCTCCGTCACCGACGCGAGCATGATGTTCATGATCCCGATCCCGCCCACGAGCAGGCTGATCCCGGCGATCGATCCAAGCACGATGTTGAACGTCCGCTTGGTCGCCTCGGCCTGACGCAGAAGCGCCAGCGGAACGCTCATACGGTAGTCCACCTTCTTGTGGAACTTCTGAAGCATCGCCTCGATCCCGTTGGCCACCGCCTCGACATCCTCGTTCGATTTCACCTGCACGATCATCTGGTGAAGCTCCACCAGCTCCCGCGAACGCGAGCCGGCCGTCCGCTGAGACGTAATGTCCCCAAACCGGTCCCGCGCCACGTTGATGGGAATGTACGCGTCCGTCGCGCTGTCGAGCGTCTGCACCCCCCCGGCATCGGATTCCTCGCTCTGAACGATTCCCACCACCTGAAACACGTCACCCCCCAGACGGATCGACTCCCCGATCGTGTTCCGCGTCGCCAGCAGCCGCCTCGCGCCGTACTCCGTCAGCACCAGCACGTTGCTCTTGTCATTCAAGTCCTGATCCAGCAGCCGCCTGCCCGCGATCATCTCCCGAGGCACCAGCTCGAACCAGTCCGGCGTCGTTCCCTTGACGCGAAGCTCCATCGACCGCGATCCCAGACGCCCCTCCTTCGCGATCTGCTTCACCGGAACCGTCCGCTCCACGTTCGGGAACGTCGCCCGCACCCGCGTTTCATCGTCGTACTTAAGCCCGTACACGCTCATGTTCGCCTGCATCGCCCCGCTGGACTGCTCCTCCACCGGTTTGACCGAACTCACGATGATGTTCGTGCTCCCAAGCCTGCGGATCTGCTCGAGCGCTTCGGCGCTCGCACCCTCGCCCACCGCCAGCATCGCCACCACGCTCCCCACCCCGAACACCACACCCAGCATCGTCAGCATCGACCGAAGCTTGTGCAGCAGCAGGTTCTTCACCCCCAACTGGATGTTGCGGCCCAATCGCATTCCGCGCATCACGCTTCGCCCTCCAGACGGTCGACCTTCCCGTCACGCATGTGAAGCTGCCGCCGCGCGTGCGCCGCGATCTCCGGCTCGTGCGTCACCATCAGGATCGTCTTGCCCTGCTCATGAAGCTCGCCCAGCATCACCATGATCTGCTCGCCCGTCGCCGTGTCCAGGTTCCCCGTCGGTTCGTCCGCCAGCAGCACCGGGGGATCGTTCGCCAGCGCCCGCGCGATCGCCACACGCTGCTGCTGACCGCCCGAAAGCTGGTTCGGCCGGTGCTCCAGGCGATTCCCAAGCCCGACACGCTCCGCCAGTTCCTCCGCCCGCGCCGCGCTGTCCCTGGGCTCCCAGTTCAGATAGAAAAGCGGAAGCTCGATGTTCTCCCGCACCGTCAATTGCGGAATCAGATTGAAGCTCTGAAAAATGAACCCCAGCTTCCGAAGCCGAAGGTCGCTGAGCTTGTCGTCCGACAACGACCCCACATCATGACCGTCGAAGTGGTAGCGACCCGCGGTCGGGCGGTCCAGGCAACCCAGCAGGTTCAGCATCGTGCTCTTGCCCGATCCGCTCGGACCCATGATCGCCCAGAACCCCCCACGCTCGATGTCCAGCGTCACCCCGTTGAGCGCCGCCACCTTCTCCTCACCCATCTGATAAATCTTGTACACATCGTCGAAACGGATCACGACATCCGCGCGGCGGACGCTCTTCACGGGCTCATGGGCGATCGTCATCGTCATCACTCACCACTTCCCTGACCCGCGGGCCGCTCACGACGCTCCCCGCCGGCCCCCGGACCCGGAGGACGGCCCCCCGGTCCGCCCGGACCGCC
>JBGTFI010000014.1:0-3473 GCA_041747335.1 Phycisphaeraceae bacterium
AATTGCGAAGCCGTCTTCATGAGCGCCTTGCGCAGGCGTTTTCACCGTCCGCTTCCGACGATCAGCGCGGCCTCGCGCTGCGCTTCCAGGAGGATCTCCAGACCATTCTGCGGGACCACCTGGGCAAGGAGCAGTTCGACCTGCTCAAGGAGCAGTATCGCCGGGCACTGGTTGGCGCTTACAACGCCCGTCGGGCCGAGGACCGTCTCCCGCCGGTCAGCGACAACCCGGCACTGCTGGGCCACCCGGACATGTCGCTCTACGCGGAGGCGGAATCGAAGCACCCGATGAAGACGATGGGCTGCACCGCCTGTCACGAAGGTTCGGGCATGGAGACGCAGTTCGAGCACACCGCGCACACGCCGCGCGAGATCTTCGTCGATGCCAAGAGCGGGGCCACCGTCCCGGCCTACCTCGTGCGCGCCAAGGGGGACCTGAGCAAGATGCGCGAGATGCTCCGCCGCTCGGAGAACCTGGCGCAGCTTCTGCCGCCGCCGGGTGAACCGGCCGCCGCCGGGCCGCAAACCCTTCCGGCGACCGGGGATGAAGTCCTCGCGTTCGTCTCGGCCGGTGGGGAAGACCCCGCCGTTCACGCGAGTTCTGGCGATGGTCACTCCGCCGATCACGATTCGCACGGCCGCATGGTCCAGTTCGACATCAACCTCAACGATCCCCACAATCCCGCGCCCTTCGCGCCGGATGCCGAGCACGCCCAGGCGGCGATCTACTTCGTTCCGGGAAGCGAGGAATACCGCCTGGCGATTCCCCAGGCTGAATACTGGGCGAAAAACTACGGTTGGCATCACGTGCACTTCATGCACTGGGAAAAGCCGATGCATGCGCTGCCGTACGTCGAATCGAGCTGCAGCAAGTGCCATACGGATGTGTACGACCTCAAGGATGTCGCCCCGCGCCTCTTCGAGGGTCGCAGGCTTTACGCCCAGCTCGGGTGCGCCAACTGCCACGCGGTGACGGACCTGGAGGACGACCTGGACATCCGCAAGGTCGGCCCCAGCCTGGTCCACGTCAAGGAAAAGCTCTCGCCGGCGATGATGTCGAGCTGGATCTGGGCCCCCAAGGCCTTCCGCCCGATGTCGAAGATGCCCCACTACTTCATGCTGGAGAACAACTCCTCCCCTTCGGACATCATGCGGACGCGGACCGAAGTGGCGGCCATCACGCACTACCTGCTCAACGCCCAGCCGTCCGAAAGCTACTACAAGGCTCAGAAGGCGCTGGAGCAGGGGGTGGATGCGGCCACGCTCCCGCCTTCGGGCTACCTGCCGGTCTACGACCCGAAGGATCCGCCCGAGGCCGAAGGAGATGTCGAATCCGGCCGCAAGCTCTTCAACACCCTGGGGTGTCTGAGCTGTCACACGAACATGCAGGAGCACGGCGAACCGCTGATCGTGGCGGACCTGATGCGCCGCGAAGGGCTTGCCGAAGCCGATGCGCGGTCGCGCTATGGGGCGATGAACTACAACCAGAAGCACCAGTACGCGCTGGTACACCTGGAGGATCAGGTGGATGCTCCTGGGCCGGAGCTTTCCGGGGTCGGGACGAAGCTCAAGGCCGGGTACGACGACCCGCAGGTCGCCCATCAGCACGCCCGCAAGTGGCTGTTCAACTGGCTGCTTGCGCCTACGCACTACAGCGCCACGACCATCATGCCCAGCTTCCGGCTGGACGATCAGCAGGCCAACGACCTCGCGGCCTACATGCTCTCGCTCGAGCGTCCGGACTACCAGCCGGAGAATCTGCTTGCGCTGGATGACGCGAAACAGGAGATGCTCCTGCATCTGGTGGCACAGCTCAACAGCGCCACCACGACCTACGATCTTGCGAAGAAGCAGGCCGAGGCGATGTCCGCCGAAGAGCAGCTCATGTTCCTTGGGCAGAAGATGATCACGCACTACGGCTGCACCGGGTGCCACGTGGTCAACGGGTTGGAGGCCGCCACCAGCGCCTGCACGAATCTCGACGATTGGGGCCTCAAAGACCCGCACAAGCTGGCGTTTGAGTACTTCGACACGCCCCACGCCGCGCGGCGCAAGGAGCCGACGGCCGTGTGGAAGGTGCGCCATGAGGGGCTGACAGCGGATGCCCCGCAGATCACCGCCGCCGCCGCCGGGGCGCTCGACGACCCGCACGCGGCGATCTTCCGCGTGCCCGATGTCGCCTGGGAGCACATCGAGCCTGAGCGCCGCCCGTGGCTCTACCACAAGCTGCACAACCCGCGCATCTACGACCGCGGCAAGGCGTCGTTCGACGCGGTGGTGAACCCCGAGACCGGGGAGATCGAGACGGATCCGGACACCCAGGGGCCTTCGGTCGGCCGGCCGTATGACAAGCTCAAGATGCCCAAGTTCTTCCTGACCGATGAACAGGCTCGGGCGCTGGTGACCTACGTCACGAGCATCCGCAAACCGCTTGTCAGCAAGGAGATCCAGCTCGCCGCCACGAGCCTTGAGAAGACGCAGATCGCCCGCGGCCGGCAGATCGCCACGCTCTACAACTGCTACGGCTGCCACAACATCGAGGGCAACGATGTCCGCCTGCACGATTACTACGGGGTCTATGACGCCAGCGGGCAGTTCGACCCGATCGCCATCGAGTGGGCGCCCCCGCGGCTGCTCGGCCAGGGGTCCAAGACGCAGCCGGACTGGCTTTACCACTTCCTGGGCAACGTCCACCCGATCCGTCCCTGGCTGGACGTGCGCATGCCCAGCTTCCCGCTCGACGCCGTCGAGACGGCAGGGCTGGTCGATTACTTCTCAGCGCACAGCCGCCTGCTCACTTCACGGCTTAAGGAGATGGTCCAGCCGATCGACGAGCTGTTCAAGTCCTTCGAGGCCCGCGCGCGGGAGCTTGATGAGGACGAGGCGAACCTCCGCGCGCAGCTTGAAAAGCCGGGAGCGAACACCGAGCAGATCGAGCGGTTCCTGGCGCAGGTTCAGGAGCGCCGCGAGCGTCTGGAGGCGCAGAAGGCCGACTGGTTCAAGCTCGATGATGTGAAAGTCCAGCGCGCGACCGATCGCATGCGGCGCTTCGCGGACCACGCGGACCTGATCGCCGCCAACGAGCAGACGAGGGTCGTCTCCCCCGACGGGCTGGATCCGCGCCACGTCGATCCCCAGACGCTGCGCAACAACTGGGCGCGCGTGCGAACCGACATCGACCTGCTCGCGGGCGCGTGGAAGACCGAGTATCCCTACGTTCCGCCGTTCAAGCCGGACATCTCGGCCGAGCGGCTGCGTCGGGGTGAGATTCTTTTCAAGATGCTCGGGTGCATGGCGGGGGAGTGCCACCGCATGGGCGATGCGCACCTGCTCGAGGCGCGCGGGCTGCTGCTGAGCACTCCGCCCCCCGCGCCCCCGGCCGAGGAGGGCTACGGCGACGAGGAGGAGTATGGGTACGACGAGCCTGCTGAGGGCGATCAGGCCGCGGCCGAAGACGATGAAGGTTACGGCTAC
>JBGTFI010000015.1:0-1898 GCA_041747335.1 Phycisphaeraceae bacterium
CGTTACCTGAAGGGTTATTCAACAAACTAAAGCGAAATCCCGAAAATAGCGCTTATCGGGCGGTGTTTGGCCCGATTTTTTCACGCGGGAGCGAACCGGCGGCCGCAGACTATATAAAGACGCTCCTGGCGGGGTTCATCATCGCGGCGCGGCCAAGCGCCGATTAGAATGCTCAACATGGCCCATTCGAATCACTCCGCTCCGTGCCTCATCACCATCTTCGGCGCTTCGGGGGATCTGACCAAGCGCAAGCTGATCCCGGCGCTGTTCGACCTGTTTCAGGCCGGTCACATGCCTGAGCACTTCGCCGTGCTGGGCGTGAGCCGCTCGCCGATGAGCGATGACGAGTTCCGCGATCACCTGGCGGACTTCGCGCGCGAGATCGGCAAGCCTTACGATGAGAAGGCCTGGCGCGATTTCGCGGGCCGCATCCACTACCACGCCGGCGACTCGACGAAGGAGGAGGACTTCCCCGACCTCAGGAAACGCATCGCCGAGCTGGCGTCGCGGCATCAGACCGGGGAGAACACGCTTTACTACCTCTCGCTCGCCCCGCAGCTTTACGACGCGACGATCACCAACCTCGGCGTCGCCGGGATGGTCACCGAGGGCAAGGCCTGGTGCAGCCTCAACCGCGCCACCCGCTCGTGGCAGCGCATCATCGTGGAGAAGCCCTTCGGGAAGGACACCGAGTCGGCCGCCCACCTCAACCGCGTGCTCGGCCGGGTGTTCGAGGAGGAGTCGATCTACCGGATCGACCACTACATGGGCAAGGAGCTGGTGCAGAACCTGATCGTCTTTCGCTTCGCCAACGCGATCTTCGAGCCGATCTGGAACCGTAACTACATCGACCACGTGCAGATCACCGCCTCGGAGACGGTGGGGGTGGAAGGCCGCGGACCGTACTATGACTCGCCCAGCGGCGGGGCGATGCGGGACATGGTGCAAAGCCACCTGATGCAGGTGATGGCGGTGGTGGCGATGGAGCCGCCGGTGTCGATGAAGCCCGATGACATCCGCGTGCAGAAGACGCAGATCCTCTCCGCCGGCCGCATCCCGACGCGCGAGGAGGTCCCGAAGATCGCGGTGCGCGGGCAGTACGGGCCGGGGAAGGTCAAAGGCAAGCACGCGCCGGGTTATCGGGAGGAAAAGGGCGTCAAGCCCGACAGCGCCACCGACACCTACGCGGCGCTGGCGGTCCACCTGGACACCTGGCGGTGGGAAGGCGTGCCGTTTTACCTGCGCAGCGGCAAGGCGATGGCGAAGAAGCTCACGCAGGTGGTGGTCAACTTCAAACCCACCCCCCATTGCCTCTTCCGCGAACGCGCCCAGGGCGAGCAGTGCCTGCCGCCCAACCAGATCATCATCAACATTCAGCCGGATGAGGGCATCCACCTGCGCTTCGAGGGGAAGGTGCCGGGGCTGGGGATGAAGATCAAGTCGGTGGAGATGGAGTTCGATTACGTCAAGCAGTTCAGCGCCGAACCCCCGGAAGCTTACGCGACGCTGCTCCTGGATGCGATGCGCGGCGACCAGACGCTCTATAAGCACCGCGACGAGATCGAGACGGCCTGGCGCATCGTTCAGCCGGTGCTCGATGCATGGAAGGAGAGCGCGGCGGATGATCTTCCCAACTACGCGGCGGGAACCTGGGGGCCGAAGGCGGCGGACGAGATGTTAGGGCGTCGCGGGGCGCGGTGGCATAATCCGTGATCGGAGAGTCGGAAATCCAAGGTCCAAAGTCAAACGTGACGGGTTCTTGGTTGATTTCGCCCGGTATCTTATTCTTCCGACAGCACTCGCCTGACGAACACTCATGGACAGTGGGGCGGGCGTCTCGCCCGCCATCAGGCCGCATGCCTGAACAGATCACACCATTCGTCACCTTCTGAGTGGGG
>JBGTFI010000016.1:0-2645 GCA_041747335.1 Phycisphaeraceae bacterium
ACCCCAGACGCAGCGCGGTGTGCGGGTCGGGCGGGGGGTAGCCCAGGCCGGTGTGCGCCTGTCCGTAGTCGATGAGGGGCACGCCGTCGCGCCTGGCCGCGGCGACCCGCTCGGCCAGCGCCTGATGATCGGCGATCTCGATGGTATGCTTCGGGTCGGTCAATGGATCGGTGATGATATCGCCGTTTTGACAGCCCGTGACTCTGGGCGGTATCTTCCGGGCACATCTCCGAGGAGCGGGGCGTCGCCCGGCCGATCCCACCGGCTAAGCGGCGTCCGGTCGCCCACAGGACTCGACAGATCCGACCATCATGCTCGAACAGGCGCGGAAAGTTCTTGGTTACACCTTCCGGAACGGGGCGCACCTCGAGATCGCGCTCACCCACGCCTCGAGCGCCGACAACCGACTCCAGAGCAACGAACGCATGGAGTTCCTGGGCGATGCCATCCTCGGCTTCGTCGTCTGCTCGCACCTCTTCCAGAATTACCCCGAGCTTCTGGAAGGCGAGATGACCAAGATCAAGTCCGCGGTGGTCAGCCGGCGCGTCTGTTCCGAGATCAGCGAGCGGATCGACCTCACCCCCATGCTCACGCTCGGAAAGGGCATGACCACCCACGCCGACCTTCCCCAGAGCGTCAAGGCCGCCGTGCTCGAATCGATCATCGCGGCGATCTACCTCGATGGCGGGCTTGAACCGGTGCAGGTGTTCATCCTCGAACACTTCGGCCCGTACATCCACGAGGCCGCCTCCTGCAACCATCAGAGCAACTTCAAGAGCATCCTCCAGCAGTACGCCCAGCGAAACCTCCCCGACACCCCGCGCTACGTCCTGCTCGACGAGCAAGGCCCCGACCACAGCAAGTGCTTCGAGGTCTGCGTCGAAATCGGCGGGCGACGCTTCGAGTCCGCCTGGGCGAACTCGAAGAAACAGGCCGAACAGCACGCAGCGATGTACGCGCTGCGCGAAATGGGCGTGGCGGAAGTCGACGGCGTGACGGGGCAGATCCGCGTGGATGAGTCCAAGGTCTGAGAACCAGGCGCGTCCTCACCGCGTGCCACTGGCGGCTTGTCCGCCAGTGCGGACTCGTTGAGGATTGGTATAGAGCTTCGAAGACAGTGGTCAGGACGGTTCCAGTGCCGTCGATCAGGCTCAGCGCGACTGCCTGTGGGGAATGCTTCACTCAGGCCTCCGGACTGAAGGCGGGCGGGACGCCCACCCCACTTCAGGACGGGGATGCGGCTGTCTCGCGCCGCAGTTGCCCGCACGCCGCGGCGATATCCCTTCCCCGGCTGGCGCGGATGTGGGCGTTCACCCCCGCGGCGCGAAGAACCTTCTGGAAGTCCAGCACGTTCTCCTTCGCCGGCCGGCGGTACGGCAAACCGGGCACTTCGTTGTAGCGGATGAGGTTCACGTTGCTCCGAAGGGTTCTGGCCACCCGCGCCAGCTCCCGCGCGTGCGCCGCCTGATCGTTCACCCGCCCCAGGAGGATGTATTCAAGCGTGACCTCGCGGCCGGTCTTGGCAAAGTAATACCGTCCGGCGTCGAGGAGCTGCTCGATGGTCACGTAATCGGCCCAGGGGATGAGTTCGCGGCGGAGCACATCGTTAGGCGCGTGCAGGCTGATCGCGAGCGTGACCGGCAGCGCGAGGTCCGCCAGGCGGCGAATCTGCGCCGGCAGCCCGACCGTCGAGATGGTGATCCGCCTCCCGCTGATCGCCATGCCCCACTCGGCCGTCAGGATCGACACCGCTTTCGTCACCGCCCCGAAGTTGGAGAGCGGTTCGCCCATGCCCATGAAGACCACGTTCGTGATCCGCCCGACGCCCGCCAGACGCTCGAGCCGCCAGACCTGCTCGACAATCCGCCCGGCGGAGAGGTCATCCGCCAGCCCTCCGATGCCCGAAGCGCAGAACCGGCACCCCACCGCGCAACCCACCTGGCTGGAGATGCAGGCCGTGCGGCGCAGCTTCTTCGCGTCATCCACCGGGATCATCACGCACTCGGTCTGCGCCGCGCCTGTGTTCATCACCGGGAGGGCCCGCGCGCCCGCTTCCCCACTTCCGGGGGCGGGGGCGGGGGCGGGGGCGTCCCACTCGATGAGCAGCTTCTGCGTCCCGTCGGTGGCGATCTGATGGCGGACGGGCTTACCGGTCAAGAACCCCAGCTCCCGCACCAGCCGCTCACGATCGGCCGCGGGAAGGTTCGTCATCGCCTGTGGGTCGGCCTGCCCCTTGCGATACACCCACTCGAGCACCTGATCCGCCCGGAACGCGGGCATCGCCCACCCCCCAGACAACTCGCGCAGCTCCTCGCGCGAAACCCCAAACAGATGCGGGCGTTCGTTCAACATCGTTCATATCATAGGAAAGCCCGGTTCCCCCAGTGGGGCGGGCGTCTCGCCCGCCATCAGGCCGCAGGCCTGAAACGAGCACCGGGTGGGGTGCGAACACCATTGCTGCGAGGGGGTTTTGCGGCTTCGCCGCAATGGCGGGCGGGACGCCCGCAGGGCGATCGCATCTAAATCCCCTCGCAGATGCGGTTCGGTATCTGTTCGGATTGCGCCACGGGCGGTGGCGCTTTACAGTGACCGCGTAGCGTTTCGCGCGAGGCCTCGCGCTTCCATCAAGCCCCTTTGTTCAAGGA
>JBGTFI010000017.1:0-11442 GCA_041747335.1 Phycisphaeraceae bacterium
GGGCGTTTCCTGCCAGCAGGAGAAGGTGATTGAATCGCCTCCGCCCGCGCCGCCCGTGGCGAAGTTCACCGGGCCTGCGTACCTGTATGGGAGCATTGGTTCGCTCACCCAGGTGCGCGGCGGCGAGCCCATGCTGGTCGACGGGTGGGGGCTGGTGGTCGGGCTGCACGGGACCGGTTCGGGCGACATGCCCGCGCCGCTCCGTCAGCACATGCTCCAGGTCGTGCGGCGGCATCGACTGGGCGATTCGTTCCTCAGCAGCAACCAGACCGCGGCCGTGCGGGTGAGCGGACTGATTCCGCCGGGCGCCGTCGCTGGGACGCGCTTTGACCTTCTCGTCGAGGCGCTGCCCAACTCGCAGACGACCAGCCTCGAGCACGGGCGGTTGTGGTCCAACGACCTGGCGATCAACGGCGCCAATTCTCAGATGCTCTTTAGCGCCCCCCTTGCCGAGGCGCGCGGGCCGATCTACTTCGACCCCTTCGATGAGGGCGAGGCCTCGCCGGATCACGACGACACCAGGCTCAAGACGCGCGCGGTGGTGATCGCGGGCGGGATCGTCACTCAGCCCAGGCGCGTGTCGCTGCTGCTCAATGAACCGAGTTGGGCGATCAGCGCCGCGATCGCCGAACGCATCAATCAGCGTTTCGAGAAAAGCCCCGGGGACCGCTGGGATACGGCCGTGGCGAAGGATGATCGGCTGATCGACCTCAACATCCCCCGGCGGTTCGCGGCCGACCCCGATCGCCTGGTGTCGCTGATCCAGCACCTTTACCTTCAGCAGGATGGCGCGTTCGTGCGCGACCAGGCCGGTCGGCTGCTGACCGTGCTGCGCGAGCAGCCATCTCAGGCGCAGCGCATCTCACTGGCGTGGCAGGCGCTGGGGAGGCAGACGTGGCAGGTGCTTCGGCCGCTGTACGAGGATGAGGATCGCACTGTCCGTCTCGCGGCGATGGAAGCCGGCGGACGCCTGGGCGACATGCGTGTGGTTTCGCACCTGATCGACCTGTCCACCTCGCCCGATGAAACGCTGCGCCTGGGCGCTGCCAGGCTGCTGGCCGACCTTCCGGCGACACCGGAGGCCGATCGCGCCCTGCACCGGCTTCTCGACGACGCCAGCAGGGACGTGCGCATCGCCGCCTACGAGGCGCTGGCGGCCAACAACGCGCCCATCCTCGATCGCACCGTCTTCCGTGAGGCAAACGACGATGTGAAGTTCGTGCTCGACCTTGTCCCCGCGCGCCGCCCGATGATCTACGTCTCGCAGGCGTCGGTCCCGCGCATCGCGCTGTTCCACCCGCGCATGGCGTTTGAGCAACCGGTGCTCGCCAAGGCGTGGGACGGACAAATCCGCATGAGAGGCATCGAAACGGACGAGTTGATGTCCGTCTACTACAAACCCTTCGCCGCGGATCGCGCCAAAACCATTGATGCCCGCCCGTATGTGGCGAACTTCATCCTCCTCATGGCCCATCGCCCGACCATCCAGGCGCCCATGGAGGGCTTTGACCTCTCTTTCAGCCAGGTCGCGGGCATTCTTCATGAGCTGTGGAAGGACGGCGCGATCACGGCCGAGCTACACGTCCAGGCCAACGAGCTCGCGCAGGCGATTGAAAAAGCCCGCGAAGCGCCCGACCCCGCGGCGCCCCGCCCCGAAGCCGACCCGCTGCTGGAAGAGGGCGCGGAGTTTCTCAGTCGGCCCGAGGGAGAGGCGGGTTCCGACAGGCCGGAGTGATGTCCGGGAGCGGGGGTGGGGTGGGTGAGGTAGGCGTGGGCGGTTTGCCAGACCTGGCCGGGCACGTTGGACGGCGGTTGGACTGATCCTCAGCGGCCCGCTCACCGATGCCGGCGAGCAGCACGCCGCCGCGAGTCGGCAAGCGAGGTATCGGCCAAGTCGCTATCCTGATCGGGGACGAACCCGACAAGAACCGGTGCCACGCCATGATCGAACGCCTCTATGTCCACAATTATCGATGCTTGGAGAACTTCACACTCGACCTTGCTGGCAAGGGGTCGGCGTTGTTGATCGGCAGGAACGGTGCCGGTAAGTCCACGGTGTTGCAGGCGCTCAGAGTGTTCCAGCAAATAGGCCGCGGACCCAATCGGGTCAAGAACGTTGTGAGCGCCGCCGACTTCCCCCGGCATCTGCAGGAGTTGCCGGTGCGATTTGAAGTGGACCTGACGCTCGGGGACAAACGCTACAAATACACGGTCTCATTCGAGTGGCCGCCCAAATTCTACGAAGCCCGCATTGCGGAGGAGAGACTGACCGCTGACGGCACCACGGTCTTCAGCCGCGAGCAGGCCGAAGTGCATCTCACCGGAGGCTCAGGTTTCGGCCTTGACTGGCATGTATTCGCCCTTCCGGTCGTCAACGAGCGTCCGCCCGGAAACGTGATTCAGACAGTCCGCGATTTCTTTGGGCGCATGCTGCTGCTGGCGCCCATTCCTCAGCAGGTGGGCGGCTTTTCAGAGGAACCGTCCGGAGAGCTCGACTATCACGGAGCCAACTATGCGTCATGTCTTCGAGCCATTCTCCAGCAGAAGCCCAGGGCGTATAGCGCGTTCGAGTCATTCGTGAAGGAAGTCATGCCCGACTTCTCTTCGATCGAGAATGTTGATCGTGGGAAGGAAGGCGGAAGTCAGCTGGTCGTCACGTTTGAGCAGCCTGAGACGCGCACGTCGCTGCCATTGAACTTCGACGATTTGTCAGATGGTGAGAAGTGCTTCTTCCTTGCCGCCTATGTCATCGCGGCCAACGCGGTCGGCCCCCCCGTTGTCTGCGCATGGGACGAGCCCGACAACCACCTCTCGCTGTCAGAAGTCGGTCAATTCATCACCACCCTGCGGAAGTTAGAGGGTCGCGGCGGACAGTTCATCGCGACGACCCACCACCCGGAAACCATCCGGAAGTTCTCAGACGAGAACACATTCGTGCTGACCCGGAAGTCCCATCTCGATCCTACCGTCATCAGGCCGTTGAGCGCACAAGGTTATAAGGGCGACCTCATCCAGGCCCTGATCCGCGACGAGATTCTTGGATGAGCGTCAACAAGTACCAACCTCACCTCTACCTGATCCCCGAGGACGACGCCAATCGTCAGATCGCGAATGGATTTGTCATGCATTCAAAAGTGCATGCGCGGCAAGTCCAGGTCGTCGCGCCTGCCGGAGGCTGGCACCGGGTGCTCGAAGTGTTCCGATCCGAGTACCTGCAGCTCGTACAGCAAAATGACCGCACCCACGTTGTCATGGTCGTCGACTTTGACGGTCATATAGACGAGCGACTGGATGGTATGAACAGCCAGGTTCCGCAAGCGATTCGATCACGTGTCTTCGTGGTCGGAGCTCGAGACACGCCTGAGGTGCTCAAGAAGGCACTCAATAAGGGATTCGAGGAGATTGGTCGGTCGCTCGCGGATGACTGCGATCGCAACACCGTTGAGACTTGGGGTCACGAACATCTGAGACACAATGAACCCGACCGGCTGCGACTCGTCCAGGTGGCGAGGCCGATTCTGTTCCGCGACGTGTAGTAGCGGCTTGACTCGGGCATTTTACCGGCGTTTGGACTACCCCCCCACCGCCACCACATGCCTTTCCGTCCGCAGATACATCACCCCGTTCGATACCGCCGGCGTCGCCTGCGAGCCTTCGCCCAGATCGTGTCTTGAGACGATCTCGAACCGATCTCCGGCCGCCAGCACCACCAGTTCGCCATCCATGCTCATCGCATAGAGATGCCCGCCCACGCACACCGGCGAGCCGAAGTACCGCCCGCCGATCCGCTCCTTCCACACTTCCTCGCCCGTGGCGGCGCGCAGGCAGGTCACGATCCCCGCCTCATTCCACAGAAACAAAAGCCCATCCACCGCCACCGGCGTCGGCACGTAGGGCAGCCCCTTGCGGTATTCCCACGCGATGGACGGTGGCGCGCTCGGCCGCTGCGGATCCACCCGCACCGCGATGGACTCCTTCCCCGCGCCGCCCGAACCGGCAGCCGCGAAGATCACATCCCCCGCGACCACCGGCGAGCCCACGCAGCGCTCGGTCAGCGGCGGATTCACCTCCCAATTCACGTTTCCCGTCGCCGGGTCCAGGCTCGTCAGCCCGTGCGAAGTGCTCGAATAGATGAGCTGCGCTTCGCCGTTCGCGGGCGTGTACACCGCCGGCGTCACGTACGACGCCCTACTCGACCGGCGCGGGTGTCGCCACACCGTCTGGCCCGTTCGCCGGTCCAGCCCCGTGATGAAGCTCCCATCCCCTTCGTGGTCGTTGGCGATGACCACCACCTCCCCCATCACCACCGGCGAGGCCCCGCTGCCGTGCTGCGCGGTGAACGCCCCAACCTCCCGCCGCCACAGGTCGTTTCCCTCGTGGTCCAGCGCCCAGACGACCGCCGCCGTGTCCGTCGTCCACGCGATGTAGACGCCCCGCTCATCCGCCGCGGGCGTCGAGGCCGCGAAACTGTTGAACTGATGCTGAGCGTACGGCCGGGTCGAGTCCTCACGCTCCCAGCGCGTCGCCCCGTCGGCCGCGTTCAGGCACACAATGCGCCTCCCGCCGTCCGCATCCCCCACCGTCACAAACACGCGATCCTCCCACACCACCGGCGACGAATGCCCACCGCCGGGAAGCGACACCTTCCACCGGTAATCCGCCTGGGTGATCCGCGTCGGGATCGTCGCAACTTCGCTCAGCCCCGCCCCATCGGGACCGCGGAACCGCGGCCAGTTCTCCCCCAGAACCGCCCCGCCCCACGCCGCCTGCATCACCCCAGCCAACACCCACACACGCAAGACCTCGATATGCCGCATGAACACATCCTTTCGTCCAACCAGGCGACAGGACTCACCGGCCCGCCATCATACTCCCCCCCTCCTTACCAACCCCCAAAAAAGGCCCGGCGCTAACGCGCCAGGCCTTCTGTTTCTTCGTGCCTTCGTCCCTTCGTCCCTTCGTGCCAATCATCCCTTCGCGGCCTTGTAGTTCTCCCCGACCTGCGCCCAGTTCACGACCTCCCACCAGGCCTTGATGTAGTCCGGCCGGCGGTTCTGGTACTTGAGGTAGTAGGCGTGCTCCCAGACATCAAGCCCAAGAATCGGCTTGCCGGGGCACTCCGCCACGCCTTTCATGATCGGGTTGTCCTGATTGGGCGTCGAACACACGCACAGCTTCCCCCCCTCGTCCACGCACAGCCACGCCCATCCGCTCCCGAATCGGGTCGCGCCCGCGTTGCTGAACTTCTCCTTGAAGGCGTCCAACCCCCCAAGCTCCGAATCGATCGCCTTCGCCAGGTCGCCCGAGGGCTTGCCGCCCTTGCCCGGGGCGGCCATCAGGTTCCAGAAGAACGTGTGGTTGTAGTGGCCTCCGCCGTTGTTGCGCACCGCCGTGCGAATCTTTTCGGGCACGGCCGCGAGGTTGCCGATAATCGCCTCGAGCGACTTGGAATCCAGGTCCGTCCCCTCAATGGCCTTGTTCAGGTTGGTGACATACGCGTTGTGGTGCTTGCCGTGGTGGATTTCCATGGTCTGGGCGTCGATCACCGGCTCCAGGGCGGTGGGGGCGTAGGGCAGTGCGGGAAGCGTGAATGCCATGACGGTCTCCTAAGTAGCTGTATCAGCAGATGTTAAATATGGTTCGAGGCGGCGCGCCGCCTCGTGGTCCCTGCGGTGTGTCGTCACCCGAGTCTGCGGCATCGAAATAGCGGCCCTGATCGTCCGACTGCCTGGGATGACACAGGGCGATGGTAATGCCCCCCCGCGCCGTGGTCAATCCCGCACGCCCGACAGCTTACGCCCGACAAACCACGACGCGCCGTAGGGAAACTCCCCACAGGGGCGCGGATAAAAGCACGATAACGCAATTTTTCCGCCCGGTTTAGGGTTCATCCTGAGAATTGTACGCGTACGGACCATCAGGCCCCGGTGGTCGGGGGCGAGGCATCCAAAAAAGTTAGAGAAATTCTAAGATAGGGTGAACAAATTCTCATTCCTTGGTGTAGATTTGATGGACGGAACGATCCCTACGACCGTCTTTCGTGGTAAGCGGACACGCCCCGGGGCGGCAACGGACCCGCCAACCCGGGCCCGAGACCCGCGAAAGACCTGCTGAGCAAGGAGTTACGGCTCAGAAGCACAGGTGTGGTGATGCGAAACACTCAGATTCCAACCCGTGACCAGCACCTCTCCCCCCTCGAACAGGCCCGGCGCCTCGATCGAGGTGGGCAGACGGCCGTTTGCCGCGAGCTCGGCCCGGCCGACCAGGCCAAACTTGAGGAAATCCTCGCGGGCAAGCTCGATTACGTCCACGACGATCTCTTCGAGCAGCGCCACGCCGAACGGCGGATCTTTGATGAGGCCCTCGAGATCACCAAGCCCGATACGAGCTGGTACCACCCGCTCATGGACAACATCGAGCCCACCGACCTCTCGCGCTCGGGGAGCTCGGGCACGGTCCTGCTCTCGGCGGCCCAGGAGCGTGCGCTCTTCCTCCAGTTCAACTACTGCCGCTACAGGGTCGTCAAACTCTGCCAGACCGCGCCCCGACGGGCCATGCCTCTGAAGCGCGCCCGCGAGGTGCTCGAGTGGAACCGCAGGGCCGAGGCCTACCGCGACCAGATCGCCCAGACCAACCTGGCACTGGTCCTGGCGATGGCCAAGCGCACGCGGCTCAGTGAGGTGGATTTCGGAGACCTTGTCTCCGAAGGCAACATGGCTCTGCTGCGCGCGATCGACAAGTTCGACGTCAGCCGCGGGTTCAAGTTCTCCACCTACGCCTGCCGGGCGATCCTCAAGGCCTTCTCGCGCATGGGCGTGAAGTCCAGCAAGTACCGCCAGGTCTTCCCCACGGACTTCGACCCCAAGTACGAGAAGTCGGACTTCATGGAGACCAAGCGACGCCTCCACGAGGAGGACTGCGTTGACGAGATCCGACGCATCATGGCAGATAACCGCGCGGAGCTGACGGACATCGAGACCTCCGTCATCGAGCACCGCTTCGGTCTGGGCGAGGCCCGCCGCGAAGACCGCGACGCCTCACCGCTGACCCTCGAGCAGGTCGGCCGGATCATCGGCGTGACCAAGGAACGCGTCCGCCAGATCCAGAACAAGGCCCTGGCGAAGATGCGCCAGACTCTCGAAGAGGATTACCTGGGCTGATTCAGCCCGCCAAGACCCTTCACCCCAGAATGCGCAGCCGCCCGGCGGCTGCGCTTTTTTTGTGGAATCACGGGGCGCGCCGGCATGGTCACGCCATTCCTGCGGCTACTTCGCCTGCCCCCGCCTCGCTCGGTCGAGGATCGGACCCACGCGATCGCGGATCAGCCTGACGACCTCAATCAGGTCCGCCGGCGCATCGGAAAGTTGAAGTCTGCGCATAAACTCCCGCCACAATCGTGCGGCTGACTCATCTAATGCAAAGGCATCGGACAGACCGATTGGAACGCCATCGGGAATCGATGTCCCCCGTCGCCGGAACGTCGCGGCAATTGCGAGAGCGAGGCTGTCGTCATTCATTTCCCTTTGCCCGAGAATCACCCAGAGGTCGTAGAAGTCCTTCATCCGGCTGTTCGTCATCCCGAGAACCGTAATCGCCTCGATCTTCTCCGCCACAACTGCCTGGGGCGGATACATCCACAGACGCGGTGCATCCATGCCCAAAAGCGTCGGATATGGCCGCACCGTGGGTGCGGGAGTGACGGCATCGCCGAATCCCACATCCACCTGCACGGGAATGACGGCGCTTCCCAGCATCGCCCGGAACCTGCTTCGAATGCCGCCGTAGTTTCGCCCCTCTCGAATCTCCGTCGCAACCACGGATCGCGGATCGAATACCAATCCGTCGTCCGGAACCTTCGTCGCGAACACACGTCGCCACGCCGTCATGACTGCCCCGGGCGTGGACTCGCCCCGTCCAAGGAGGTCGAGATCCCTGGTCGGACGCTGCCACGCACCACGCCAGGTCCGAAAGAGCATCGCCCCCTTGAGCACGAACTGTCCGCTCAGCGGTGACTTCGAGAGCCGATATAAGAAGCGTTCCACGGTGTAATCAGAGAGGATCGCGTTGAAGTCGTGTCCGCGAACCTCACGGAGATTCATCAGCCGCTGACGAACAGAGGCCGCGGTGTCTTTCGTCTGCCTGTCGATCATGCCAGCGCCTCCAGGAACGGACGCATGACGCCGGCGACCCCATTGACCTGCGCCATCGCGTGGATTTCGGCGGGCGTCGCCTTACGCCGGCCCAGGCAGTCTCGAAGCGCTTCGATCGCCACGTCCAGACCCACGTGACGGCGATACTTGAAGCAGTCAGCCACCGTCTTGGCGGGATTGGTCATCCTCACCCTGACTCCTTCGATTCGATGGACCTCCACCCCCGCGTTCAACGCATCCCCGGAGGCCCGCACGATGCGTGTGTGAGGGTGGTGCATTCGAGGCCGATGTGCCGTCCGATCGATCATCACCCACACGCTGCGCGGGATCTGCGAGGTCAACTCGTGGAACCCCAACGCCGAGAGGAGGCAGATCGTTGCGTGGGGCGCCCGGGCACAGACCGTCGCCAGATCAAGGTGGCGGGTCGGTTCATGGTCGGCGAGGCTGTAAACCCCGCGCGCCTGCCGCACCATCTCCCCCCGCTCAACGGCTCGTTGAAGGGCCGCGCGTGACACCTTGATCGCCGTCAGATCACGCGATCGAATCAGCCCGTACCTTTGGGCGAAACGTATCAGCCGGTCTCGCTGGGTTCTGGAATCCATGGGTTGGACCGATACAGTTCCTAAACTTATATCGTACAAGAACTGAGGTTTCGTAACATGCCGGGACGATGGGCCAATGGGGGGCAGACTCGTTCGCGCCCGCCCGCCCTGCCGTCCAACCGGCCCAACCCTCACCCTTGGTCCCGAACCCCTGAATCCCCTGAATCCCCTGGTCCCTTTCGCCGATATCTCTCCCATCCACTCCGCCTCCCGCGTGGCGTCGAGGGTTATCGGACACCGCCATGATCCCGGACTCCGAACGACGACACCACGGCCGGCTCAGGTGTTCGCTGCTTCGCTGCCAGTTGGGAACGATTCTGGACTTTTCCGCCCGCGGCGCCCGAATCCGCTGCCGGCGGCGCGAACCGAAGGTCGGCGAGATGATCCTCCTGCGAATCCACTGCCTCGAACTGGCGGTCAAAGCCTGGGTGGAAGTCGTCTGGGTCCAGCGCCTGGGGCTGATGCGCTACGAGTTGGGTGTGCGCTTCACGGAGGTGAACACGCAACTGGGCGGCAAACTCAACGAGATCGCCCGCATTGCGGTCGATCGACACCTGCTCGCCAAGGCCCCGGCGGAATAATAAAACAGGCTCGGACCGCACACGCGGTCCGAGCCCGGGGTGGAGGCACCCTGTCGCGTTTCAAGCAGGCACTCGCGGCGCGACAGAAGCCATGTTCAGTTGGTTCACCGGGCTTACCCAAGCCCGGGGCCCTTAGTAGCTCATCGCGAAGCCCATCACGCCGATCACCTGGAAGTCGTCTCCGCCGTTCCAAGCGCGGCCGGCCGGTCCGCTGCCGCTGTAGCCCTCCGCGGTGTCGCCCAGGAACAGGAAATGCACGCCCGCCGAGAGTTCCCAGGCGCCGAATTCGGGGGGAATGAACCAGAGCGGCATCGACAGCACCAGCCCGACATCGAAGTAGCCGAAGAAATCGTCATCGCCGTCCGCGAAGTCTTCGTAGTAGTTGTCGATGCTGAACCCGGCCGTCAGCGGGATCGCCAGCACCAAGTCGATCGGCTCGCAGATCAGGATCGTCGGCTCCACCCCGATCTGGAGGTAGATGCCCTCATCCCCGCCGGTGGAGGGGGCGTCTGCCTGTCCATCGAGTTCCCCGATGATGGTCACGTAGGGCTGAAATCCCTCAAATCCCGGGAACGAAAGTCCCACGCTCTCCCAGAACGACGCGTCGTTGTACCCGATGGTCCCGCCCAACTCGTGAATCGTGCTGAAGGCATTGTTCGGGCTGGTCAGGGCCGTGTAGGTCAGCGAGAGGGTGAAGTTCTCGAACACGCCCGCTGACAGGGTGAAGTACGCATCGCTCTCGAACCAGGGGGGGACGGTGCTCCCCGCCCCGCCGGTCTCCTTGGAGTGAACGCTGTTCCAGGATCCCATGGCGAAGTCGATGCTGCTGATCGCGCCCTCGGATTCGTAGAGGTTGATGCCCAGTTCGATCCACGGCTGGGCGACGAAACCGTTCTCTTCCTGCAGCAGCCCGCGGAAGAAGTAGGCCGTGGCGAAGTCGGTCCCGAAGGCGACTGAAACTCTCCCGGTGTTGAACTCCGGTTCCGGAGTACCCACGCGGGTGTGGGGAACACGCGGCTGCGTGCCCGCTTCCGGTGCCGGCTGGGCATGGGCGGGGTTCGCCGCCCATGCAGCGATCAATCCGACCGCCAGGGCCAGCCGTCGTCTACCTGTGAATCTTGACATCGAGTGCCTCCTGATTCGAGAAACTTTGGAACAGGGCGCGACGCCCTGTTGACTGAGCCGCCCCAAGTCGGAGGGGGCGACCGATACGTTTGTTCCCGGTAAGCAACGGCTGTGCCACCTGCCGATTCTCTGGCGTCGATATCGGCCCAGCCAGCCGCAAATTGTGAAAAACCCCTGATACCACGGGCTTTACGCCGTCTGACGGGCCCAACGGCCACCCGACGCGGCGTTGCCTAAACTCACGGCGATTATACCCGATTCCAGCCCGGCGCGTCCATTTCCTGCGCAAACGGCCGAACTTCTGCCGCATCCGCGCTCAACCGGGTGTCACCCCCTGCTGAACATCATGCACCCGCTGCGCCTGCTGACGACGCACCGCCTCCAGCGTCAACCGCGGAATCCGATAGCTCGGCCGATCGTCCGGAACATTCCGGCAATGCTCCTGAACCACGCTGTAAAGAAACTTGAGCGCATCGCGCGGTTGCTGCATCTGGTCCAGCGCATCAATCAATAGCTCCACGCTCACATCCTCCTCGAAAAGCTCCGTCAGCGAGGCCGGCTGCCCGTCCGCCCCCCGGCAGGCAGTCAGCCTGCTCGAACACAGGTCGTAAAGCGTCGCCCCCGACCAGCTCAGGCGATCGACCAGGTGCTGCTTGTCCAACCGCGCTTCCTGGAAAAACTCCCGCGATTCGCGGTGCAGCAGGTGCCGAAGCTCGATCGGTAGCAGCAGCTTGATCCCGATATCCGGCTGCTGGAGGAACTTGTGGTCGAACATCGGCCAGATGACCGCCTTCATCCGCGCCGCCTCGCCGCTCACCACCGTCGGTTCATCGATGCGGTCCACGAGGATCATCATTCCTCGATAGCCCGCGGCCCGGAGAATCTCCTTGAGCTGGTCGGTCAACTGATACCGCGCCGCGTCCGCGGACTGCCCGGGACGGGCGTTGCCGCGCAGCAGATACGCCAGCAGGCCGCTCAAGAGTC
>JBGTFI010000018.1:0-6751 GCA_041747335.1 Phycisphaeraceae bacterium
AACACCCTGGGGGGCGGGCGCGGCGGCCCCCGCCTTCTCCGGCAGGAAGAAACCAACCATGCCCACCTACGAATACCGTTGCGACGCCTGCGAGCACACCTTCGAGGAGTTCCAGTCCATCACCGCAGGCCCTCTGCGCAAGTGCCCCGAGTGCGGCAGGACCAAACTCCGACGGCTGATCGGCACCGGCGCGGGGATCATCTTCAAAGGCTCGGGTTTCTACGAGACCGACTACCGCTCGGACAGCTACAAGAAGGCCGCCAAGGCCGAATCGGACGCCTCCAAACCCAAGACCGACGGCGACAAGAAGTCCGACAAGAGCGACAGCGCCCCGGCCAAGCCCGCCGGTGAAACAAGCGCGAAGAAGAGCGACAAGCCCAAGTCGAAATCGACAAAGGAATCGTAAGCGGCCGGCGCCATCCGGCGCAGCCGGTCATCCCCCGCTGCTATGATGACGCGTCCACGACCCCCGCAGGAGCCCGTCATCATGCCGCAGCCTCAAGCCCCCACCCGCAGGCAGATTCTCCGCCGAAGCCTCGCCGCGTCCGCGCTGTTCGCCGCGCCTGCGATCATCCCCGCCTCCGCGCTGGGGTCGGCCGGCCGCCCCGCCCCCAGCGAACGCATCACCATGGGCGTCGTCGGTGCGGGCAACCAGGGGATGAACGATATCAACGCCTTCCTCCAGGATGAGCGCGTGCAGATCATCGCCGTGTGCGATGTCAACCGCGAAAGCGCCGGCTACTGGGGCGGAACGGTCCGCGGACGCGAACCCGTCAAGGCCGCGATCGAAGCCCGCTACGCCTCGCAATCTTCGAGCAACACCTACAAGGGCTGCGACACGTACCTCGACTTCCGCGAGATGTACGCGCGCAAGGACATCGACACCGTTCTCCTGGCCCTGCCCGACCACTGGCATTCGATCTCGACCATTGAGGCCGCGAGCGCCGGCAAGGACATCTACGGCGAGAAGCCGCTGTCGCTGACCATCCCCGAAGGCCGGGCCATGAGCGACGCGGTTTCCCGCTTCGGGCGGATCTTTCAGACCGGCAGCCAGCAGCGTTCCGATGCCCGTTTCCGCCACGCCTGCGAGCTGGTGCGCAACGGACGCCTCGGCCGGCTGCACACCGTGCGCGTCGGCCTGCCGGGCGGCACACCGGATTACGGCGGCGGTACCGGTGATTACACCGATCCCCAGCCGGTCCCCGACGGTTTTGACTACGACCGCTGGCTCGGCCCGGCGCCCTGGGCGCCCTACTGCCCGGCGCGCTGCCACGTCAACTTCCGCTGGGTGTTCGACTACTCCGGCGGGCAGCTCACCGACTGGGCCGGCCACCACGTGGACATCGCCCAGTGGGGCATGGGCACGGAACTCACCGGCCCGGTGCGCATCGAAAACCCCCATGCCCTCTACAGCGATCACCCGGTCTGGAACACGGCCGTCGATTACCGCTTCGAGGCGGTTTACGAATCGGGCGTGCGCATGATCGTCTCCAGCCGCGAACGCGGCGGCGTCACCTTCGAGGGCACGGACGGCTGGGTGTGGGTCACCCGCGGGGCGATCGACGCCCAGCGCAAATCGCTGCTCACCAGCGTCATCGGCCCGGATGAAACTCGCCTCTACGACAGCCGCGACCACTTCCGCAACTTCATCGACTGCGTGCGCACCCGCGCCCAACCGATCGCCCCGATCGAAAACGCCCACCGCTCGATCAGCATCGCCCACCTCGGCAACATCGCGATGAAGCTCGGCCGGGGTTTCGGGTGGGATCCCGCCAGGGAGCGGATTCTCGGCGACGACGCGGCGCAGAAGATGCTCACCCGGGCGATGCGCAGCCCGTGGGGGATATAATCTCAATAATGCTGGCACGGCTTACCATCAACGTCGACGCCCTGACCGCGATCTGCGAGCGTTATCGCCTGTCCAGGCTTGCCCTGTTCGGGTCGGTTCTCCGCGACGACTTCACGCCCCGAAGCGATGTGGACGTGCTGATCGAGTTTCAGCCGGGCGCCGATCGAAGCCTCTTCACGCTGGTGGATCTGCGCGACGAGCTGGAGGAGATGTTCGGCAGACCCGTTCACCTGACGACGCCGGGATCGCTCAGCGCCTACTTCCGTCAGCAGGTGCTGGCCGAGGCGGAGGATCAGTATGTCGCGGCGTGAAATGGTTTTTTCGTAGGTCCGGCTGTGCCGGACAGTCCGTCTGACCGACCATTCGCCTTCCACCCCCCGAACGCCTACACTCAGAACAGGCAGGATCACCGCGTTTCGGGAGGCCGTCCGTGGGCACTTTCATCAACGTTCGTCGCGCAGCGCGCATCGCCCTGATGCTGCCGGGGCTTGCGCTGTGGTGCGCCGGGCACGCGCACGCGGCCATCCTCCGCCCCATCGGCCTGGACGCCTTCAGCGACCGGTCGATCGTCGAGAGCTTCGAGGGGCTGATGCCGGGGGAGAACATCGAGGCGGTGCCGCTTTCCGAGGTGTACACGGATGATGGCCGACGCAGAAGCGGGCTTGATGGCGACGGATTCTTGCGGCCGGGCGTGGACGGGCCGTTCGTTCTCAAATCGGGGATCACGATGTCCGCATGGAGGTCACACACGGAAGAAAGAGCGCGGGACGGGTTCATCGGGGATTTCTCGCTTGGCGATGCCAGTTTCTTTGGTGTACGCAGCCACATCTTCGATTCCGTCGACGACGTTCCGGATGGCACGGCCTATCTGGCTGTCCATGGAAGTGATATACGCTTTGACCTGCCCTGGAACGCCCATCGGTTCGGTGTCATGACCCGACCGTTGGGGTTGCGACTCTTTGATGAGAACGGGGATCTACTTTTTCAAGGTCAGATCAGGCAAGACGACTTCACAGACCCTCTAAAGGCCTTCGAGTTTGACGAACCTTTCCGCTCGGTGGTGCTCTACTACCCCGGCGGGTCGCGTGTTGACGGGGCTGACCGCTACATCATGGATTTCCTTATCGCCGACCCCCTCCCCGAACCCTCCTCCCTTCTCCTGTTCGTCGGTGTTCTGGGGATGACCGGCCGCGCTTTGTCCCCCCGCGCTTCCAGCGTCATAATCCCTCCATGCCCCCACCGGACGAGACGCTCTACCTCATCGACGGCCACGCCCAGATCTTCCGCGCCTATTACGCCATCCGCGGGGGCATGAACAGCCCCGTCACCGGCGAACCGACCCACGCGGTGTTCGGCTTTGCGGGGATGTTGTTAAAACTTTTCAAGCAGTTCCGCCCGCGTTACGTGGCGCTCGCCCTCGATGCTAAGGGAAAAACCTTCCGCCACGAGATCTATCCGGACTACAAAGCCAACCGCGCGGAGATGCCGGAAGACCTGCCTTCGCAGATCGAGCGCATCGTCGAGATGAGCCGGATGTTCGGCATCCCCGTGCTGCGACAGGAGGGGGTCGAGGCCGATGACATCATCGCCACCCTCGCCACGCGAATGACAGAAGACCCTTCGCGCGGCGAAGTCCAGGTGCGCCTGGTCTCCAAGGACAAAGACCTCGAACAGCTCCTCTCCGACCGCGTGACGATGTTCGACATACACACCGACACGACCATCGACATCGCCACCCTCAAGGCCGAGAAGGGCATCACCCCCGCGCAGGCCGTGGAGTTGCAGACGCTCACCGGGGACACAGTGGACAACGTCCGCGGCGTCGAGGGCATCGGGCCCAAGACGGCCGCGAAACTCATCGAGCAGTACGGCACGGTGGACAACCTGCTCGCACACCTCGATGAAATCAAAGGAAAACGCAGGGAAAACCTCGAAAAAGCCAGGGACACGCTGCCCCTCACGCGGCAGCTTGTCACGCTCAAGCGCGATGTCGCCATCGACTTCGACCTGGAGGATGCCCGCCTGGGGGGGATCGACGCTGCCGGGCTTCGCCGCTTGTTCAAGGAACTGGGTTTCCGTCGCCACCAGGCGGACCTCGACGCCCTGCTGGCCGACGCCTCCGCCGCCGCGCCGCGAGTGAACAATGACGACGACCCCAAGCTCCACTTCGCCGCCGGGCTGTTCGATGCCGGCCCCACCCCGCTGAGCGATGCCTCCCCTTCCGGGACAATCACCACCGCGACCACCGCCGCCGATTACGACTATTCCGCCATCACCACCCGCGCGCAGCTCGACGAACTGGTCCAGACCCTGCGCGCGCACAAGCTCATCGCCCTCGATACCGAAACCATCGGCCTGGGCCACCGCGCGCCGCTGTGCGGACTGTGCTTCGCCTGGAAGCCCGGCAGCGGCGTGTATGTGCCCGTGGCCTCCTGCTGGCCGGAGAGTCATCTCGACCTCGCCACCGTGCTCGATGCGCTTCGCCCCATCCTCGAAGACCCAGCCGTCGGCAAGACCGGTCACAACCTCAAATACGACATGCTCGTCCTTCGAAACGCCGGGGTGCGCGTGCGCGGCGTGGCGTTCGACTCCATGATCGCCGCGCATTTGCTCGGCCTGCCGGGCAAGGGTCTGGATGATGTCGCTCTGGCCGTGCTGAATCACGAGATGATCCCGATCACCCGCCTCATCGGCGCGCGGGCCCGCGGCGTGACTCAGAAAACCATGGACCAGGTGCCGCTCGAGGAGATCACGCCCTACGCCGCCGAGGACGCGGACATCTCGCTTCGTCTGTACCACGAGTTTCACCCGAAGCTGCGGGTGATGGGCATGGAGGAGCTGTGCGACCAGGTCGAAACGCCCCTCGTGGCCGTGCTCGCGGACATGGAATCCACCGGCATCCGTGTCGATCCTGATGTGCTCCTTGAGCAGAAGACCGCGCTGGCCGCCCGCATCGTCGAGCTTCGCGATGCCATTCACGAGGCGGCCGGCGAACCCTTCAACATCGACTCCCCCAAACAGCTCGCGGAGATTCTCTTTACGCGCCTGAAGCTCCCCATGCTCAAGCGCACGCGCACCGGGCCGAGCACGGACATCGAAGTGCTCGAAGCGCTCGCCGACCGCGAAGACCTCACGTCCGAGCAGGCCAAAGTCCCCCGGCTGATGATCGAGTACCGCCAGCTCACCAAGCTCGTCGGCACCTACCTCGACAGCCTGCGCGAGGCGATCCATCCGCCCACAGGGCGCGTCCACGCCTCCTTCCATCAGACCGGCGCGGCCACCGGCCGACTTTCCTCGAGCGATCCCAACCTCCAGAACATCCCCGTCCGAACCGAGATCGGCCGGCGGATCCGCAAAGCCTTCATCGCCGAGCCGGACCAACTGCTTATCGGCGCCGATTACTCGCAGATCGAGCTGCGCGTGCTCGCGCACCTGAGTCGCGATGAAGCGCTGTGCGATGCGTTCGACCGCGACATGGACATCCACACGGCCGTGGCCGCTCGCGTCTTCGGCATCAAGCCCGAGGAAGTCTCCCGCGAGCAGCGCGACCACGCCAAGACGATCAACTTCGGCATCATCTACGGCATCACGCCCTACGGCCTGGCGCGCCGCGTCGAAGGCATGAGCGTCGAGGACGCCCGCGCGATGATCGCCGAATACAAACGCGGCTACCCCGGCATCGACGCCTTCATGCGCAAGTGCGTCGAGCACGCCGACGCCCACGGCTACGTCACCACCATCCTCGGCCGGCGCCGCGCGATCACGCAGATCAAGTCCTCCAACGCCCAGACCCGCGCCCTGGGCGAGCGCCTGGCGATCAATTCCGTCGTCCAGGGTTCCGCGGCCGACCTCATCAAAAAGGCGATGGTCAGTCTCCACCGCACCATCGACGCCCAACACCTGCCGCTGCGCATCCTGCTACAGATCCACGACGAACTGATCCTCGAAACCCCGGAAAAGGAAGCGGAAAGCATGGCAGCGATCGTCAAGCGGGAGATGGAACAGGCGATGACCCTGCGCGTGCCGCTGAAGGTGGAAGTCGGCATGGGCCGAAACTGGCTGGAGGCGAAGTAGGGTCCGCTATTGCGGACCACAGATGTCCCTGGACCAACCATCAGCGAAGCATGGTCCGCAATAGCGGACCCTACGGCTCGCCTTCCTCCTCCCCCCACGCTACTCTTCCCCATCATGCCTGACCGCCCCTGGTTCGAGCCTGATGGCCTTTCGTTTACCTGCACGCAGTGCGGCGACTGCTGCACCGGGCCGCCGGGATTTGTGTGGTTCAGCGATGAGGAGGCCGCGGCCCTGGCGGCCTACCTGCGGCTGGAGGTGGGCGAGTTCCGCCGGCGCTTCGCCCGCAAGATCTGGGGGCGGTGGACGCTGGGCGAAATCGAGACCGATCACGGCTTTGACTGCGTCTTCCTCCGCCGCGATGAGAACGGCAAGGCGCTGTGCGCGGTCTATCCCGTCCGGCCGAAGCAGTGCCGAACCTGGCCGTTCTGGCCTGAGAATCTCAAATCCAAGCGCGCCTGGGAGCAGACCGCCCGCCGCTGCCCCGGCATGAACACGGGCAAAGTCTATCCGCCCGATCAGATCCGCATCATCCGCGACAGCAACGATGGCCAGTGATTTACAAGCGACCGACCGCGAGGCCTGGCGCCGCTGGTTCGCCGCCGCCGCCGACCCGGCGATCGACAGCAAGCTGCGCGCCCTGTGCGAATACGTCGATGCCCGGACCGCCACGCGCGATGTCGTCTGCTGGGCGAGCGGCCAATGCTGCAAGTTCGATGAGTTCGGCCACCGGCTTTACGTCACCGCCCTGGAGGCGGCATGGGTGGTGTGTCGCGTGAATGGAATGGACAGTGGGGCGGGCGTCTCGCCCGCCATGGGCGACCCTGTGCA
>JBGTFI010000019.1:0-1777 GCA_041747335.1 Phycisphaeraceae bacterium
AAGTGCCTGATCCAGGGACCGGTCGGTGCCCGCTGCAAGGATTGCGCGCGGCTCGCAAAGAATCCCATCTACACACTTACGAGCCAGGGGAAAGCCCGCGCCGCCGCAGCGGCGATCCTCGGCGGCGTGGTCATGGGCCTCATCTGGGGCATCGTGCTCTACCAGTACAGCTTCGGACTGTTCTCCATATTCCTCGGCCTCGGACTTGGGTGGGCGTTTACGAAGGCCCTGGACTTCGCGACGGGGCGCAAGCGTGGCCCGATGGTCGGCGGTTTCGCCATCGGGGGAATTATGGTTGCGTGGGGCGTCATGGCGCTGATCGTGCCGCCGATTGCGATCTACGGACTCGTGCCCGCTGGAATCGGCTCGTACTTCGCGTACCAGAACCTGAAGGCGTTCTAGAGAATCGCCCACATCGCGACGATGAACGCCGTGGTAATCCCGCCAACCACGCCGATGGTCGCGAGATCCCGCTTGATGTGACCGTAGTCACGGGTCACATGGTGCTGGCGATGATGTGCGGGCGCCCCGCGACGCTGCGTCCGCGATGCCGCCTGCAGTTCTTCAGGCGTTCCGGCGACGGGACGGGGAAGCGATGCCGCTGGCGTATTGACGCGGCGGCGGCGGGGGCGAGGTTGGCGAGCAGTCATCCCGCTCATGCTACCCCCGGCCCACTGAACACTCCAGCCAACCGCTACGCCACTTCCTTCACGGAGATATCGATCGTGAATTCGCCGAAGCTGACGACGAGCGGCACAACGAGGCGAGTGAGGTTCAGGGTCGCGATGGAGCTGCCTTTTCCGAGCAGAAGCACCGGTGGAGACATGTCGCTTGAGTAGCCGTTGCGCTCTAGGCCGATGCCGGCATGGCCGGTGATCATGTTCGCCAACTCCGCGATGGCGCTCTGCGCGAGGGGGTCCAGTTCGGCGACGGGCTCGCCAATCATCCGCGTGGCGAACCCGCAAGCGGTTTCCTGGGTCATCGAGTAGATGACGAGGCCCGCCACCCCGCCGGTGATCGCGATCAGCGCCGACACTTCGTTGCTGGTTTGGGGGGAGCGGACGCGGTGCAGTTGGCCCCGCGCCACGGGTTCCTTGCACTCCTGCTGGATGACGCGGGCGGCAGCATCCACGAATGGGCCGATGAGTTCGAGTCGGGCCCTTTCTGGCGCCCCGGCTACTGCTTGCGCAGCTTCCGCGACAATGATCTTCGCGAGCATGACTATCCTCCGCCGGCGCTCGAATCGAGCCACCGTAGTGGTCCGCAAAGTAGGAAGCGGGACTAGCTCACCTGGAGCGTCCTGCCCAGGTCGCTCGCGTAGGCCCCGAAGTCATCGATATCGCGAGACGTGATCGTGACCGTGCCCGGCAAAACGCCGAGTTCGTTGTAACGGAGAGCGATCTCCCAGCGGGCCCACGTCTTCAGGAGGGACGTCCGTTCGACCGGCTGGAACTTCGCGCGGACCATCTGCTGCACGAGCTTCCGGTGGGCATCCTGCGAAATAAGCACGGTGACGCTGGACATCCCCGCTCGGCCGCCATCCACCTTGAAGACGAGTCGGTGGAATCCAGTCCCACCGTTCATGATCTCTGAGGACATCAGCACAGCGCGGATTGGCGTGGTACTACTCACCGGTCCCATCCTCAAATGGCCTCACCCAACCATCATCGTCAACCAGTCCCGAAACCTGTAGAGCCATCTTCCGGCCGTGCGTTCCGGCAAAGCCGGCGAACCGCTCGCAGTTGCCAACGAAGAGCCGCAGCGGGTCCGCGACCTG
>JBGTFI010000020.1:0-5192 GCA_041747335.1 Phycisphaeraceae bacterium
GCGATGCCCGTCGAGCAGGCCACCGTGCTCGCCGCGGTGGCGCGTCTTGTCTGGACAGTGGCGGAACTGCTGCTGGGGGCGATCGGTTACTTCGGGCACGCGAAGATGAAGCGCCCCGACGGACCGGGGGCGTAGACAAGCGACGCTCCTTACCAATCAGCTCTTTGCATTCCCCGGACGCCTCACCTCCCGCACCACGTAGTTGCGCATCGTGGCGTTCTGTGTGCGCACCATCATCTCCGCCAGCAGCCCGGTGCTGACGAACTGCACGCCGACCATCACCAGGAGCAGGCCCAGAAACAGCAGCGGCCGCGTGCCGATGGGCTGGTCGAAGAACAGTTTCAGAACCGTGAGGTAAAGCAGGGTGAAGAATCCACCGGCGCCGAGCGCCAGGCCCGACACGCCGAACAGGTGCAGCGGGCGGGCGCGATAGCGGGTGTGGAGGGTGACGGTGAGGAGGTCGAAAAAACCCTTGGCCATGCGTTCGATGCCGTACTTGCTTCGGCCGAACTTCCGCGCGTGGTGCTCGACGGGGATTTCGGTGACCTTGAACCCGTTCCAGAACACCAGCACGGGCACAAAGCGGTGCATCTCGCCGTAGAGGTGAAGATCTCGCACGGCCGCGGCGCGGTAGGCCTTGAACCCACAGTTGAAGTCGTTGAGGCGCAGCCCCGAAACCCTGCCGACCACGCCGTTGAAGACCTTGGAGGGGAGGGTTTTGTCGAGAGGATCGTTGCGGACGCGTTTCCAGCC
Source organism: Phycisphaeraceae bacterium (assembly GCA_041747335.1). Taxonomy (GTDB): domain Bacteria; phylum Planctomycetota; class Phycisphaerae; order Phycisphaerales; family Phycisphaeraceae; genus JBGTFI01. The sequence goes on from JBGTFI010000020.1 coordinate 754, forward strand.
ACTGACCAGGTCGTAACCTTCTTCGAGCTTGTCGATCAGGCGGGGGATCTCGGCTGGTTCGTCCTGAAGGTCGGCGTCCATGGTGATCAGGACGTCGCCGCGGGCTTCGCGGAAACCGGCGTCGAGGGCCGCGGCTTTGCCGAAGTTGCGGCGAAAGTGAATGACGCCGACGTGCCCGTCGCTCTCGCACAGGTCGTCAAGAATCGATGCGCTCTGGTCCGTGCTGCCGTCGTTGACGAAGAGGATTTCGTAATCGGATGCTAAGGACTCGAGCGCCTCGGTCAATCGGCGGTGAAGTTCGGGGAGGCTTTCGGCTTCGTTGTAGAGCGGGATGACGACGCTCAGCCCCCGCGCAGCCGACTCCGGCCCCCGCGCGGCCGAGGCCCCGCCGGGTTCATGCTCGATATCGGACTGCGCCATGACGCTGTTCATCACCCTCGCCGCTATCGACCCGCCACCTGGCGAGCTTGATGCTAAACCCCGCCACTCCCGCCCGCAACCCGTCGCCGGATGCGCCAGAGCGCGCGGAACATCCGCCACGAATCCCGCAGCGGTTTGACGCGGCTGTCGGGTTCGTTGTGCCAGCGTACGCCGACTTCGAGGGTCCGATAACCCAGCTTGTCGGCCAGCGCGAGCGCTTCGCAATCAAAAGCGAAGCCTTCCTCGGTGGCCTGGGTGAAGACAGCCCGTGCGGCGTCGGCGGTGAAGAGCTTGAAGCCGCACTGGGTATCTCTCAGGTTCGGGACCAGCCCCATCCCCCGGCGGATCATGCGGAAGATCAGCCCCATCATGTGACGAGGCCAGGGCTGGGCGGGTTCGAGCCTCGACTCGGGCATGTCCCGCGAGCCGATCACCACGGCGAAACCCTGCTTTATTGCGGGGAGGAGCTTGTCGATTTCCTCGATGGGCGTGGAGAGGTCGGCATCGGTCATGAGGACGGCCGGGCCGCGGGCTTCGAGCATTCCGCGGCGCACGCTGAAACCCTTGCCGCGGTTGCCGGGATTCTGGAGGAGGCGGAAGTCTTCCTCGGCGGCGTCCAGCCCGGCGAGGGAGGCGGCGGTTCCATCGGTTGAACCGTCATCGACGACGATCACTTCCCACCGCTCGCCCCGCGCGGCGGCGAATGAGCGGATGTGATCAACGTTCCGCCGGAGCCGCTCGCGCTCGTTGTAGGCGGGGATCACGATGGTCATGGAAAAATCAGGCATGTACAGATGACTACAAGCCGCATCGTGGGGCGGACGTCCCGCCCGCCCCACCGATCCTCATGGCAACCGCTCCCTGACGGTCGCGGGTCGTTGTGGGAGTTCGTGGTTGTCCGCGAATCACTCCTTCACTTCGTACTCCGCGTCGATAACGTCGTCCTCTTTCTTGCCGCCCCCGGAACCTCCTCCGGAACCTCCTCCGGAACCTCCCGCGGAAGCGCCCTTGGAAGCGCCGGCGGTCGCGCCCGCGCCGACTTTCTCGTAGATGGCCTTGCCCAGTTCCTGGGCGGCGTTCTGGAGTTCCTGCAGGGCGCGGCGGATGGCTTCGGCATCGTCCTGCTTGGCGCGGGCTTCCACATCACTCAGGGCCGACTCGATGCGGCCTCGCACGGGCGCATCGACCTTGTCGCCGTGCTCTTCGAGCTGCTTGCGGATCTGGTAGACGGTGCTGTCGGCGAGGTTCCGAACGTCGACCAGCTCGCGGGCTTTCTTGTCTTCGGCGGCGTGGGCTTCGGCGTCCTTGCGCATGCGGTCGATCTCTTCCTGCGACAGCCCGCTGGTTCCCTTGATCTCGATGTGCTGGGTCTTGCCGGTGGCCTTGTCGGTCGCCGAGACGTTGAGGATTCCGTTGGCGTCGATGGCGAACTTGACCTCGATCTGCGGCAGGCCGCGTGGAGACGGGGGAATGTCGGCCAGGTCGAAGCGTCCGAGGGTTCGGTTGTCGCGGGCCATTTCGCGCTCGCCCTGGAGGACGTGGATGGTCACGGACGTCTGATTGTCGGCGGCCGTGGAGAAGACCTCGGTCTTCTCGGTGGGGATGGTGGTGTTGCGCTCGATGAGCCTGGTCATCACGCCGCCGAGGGTCTCGATGCCCAGTGACAGGGGCGTGACGTCCAGGAGGACCACGTCCTTGACGTCGCCTTCGAGGACGCCGCCCTGGATGGCCGCGCCGATGGCGACGACCTCGTCGGGGTTGATGCTCTTGTTAGGCTCCTTGCCGAAGATCTCCTTGGCGATCTGCTGGACCTTGGGCATGCGCGTCGAGCCGCCTACGAGGACGACCTCGTCGATGTCGGAGGATTGGACCTTTGCGTCCTTGAGGGCCTTCAGGACCGGTTCCCGCAGGCGGTTGAAGAGGTCGGCGCAGACCTGCTCGAACTTCGCGCGGGTGATCGAGATCTGAAGGTGCTTGGGCCCTTCGTTGGTGGCGGTGATGAAAGGCAGGTTGACGGTGGTCTCCTGGGAGGTGGAGAGCTCGCACTTGGCCTTTTCGGCTGCCTCCTTGAGGCGCTGCAGGGCCATGGCGTCCCTTCGCAGGTCGATGCCTTCGAGCTTCTTGAACTCGTCGGCCAGGTGGTCGATCAGGCGCTGGTCCCAGTCATCGCCGCCCAGATGCGTGTCGCCGTTGGTGGAGAGGACTTCGAAGACGCCGTCGCCGATGTCGAGGATGGAGATGTCGAAGGTTCCGCCGCCAAGGTCGAAGACGGCGATCTTCTCGTTGGTCTTGCGGTCCAGCCCGTAGGCGAGCGCCGCGGCGGTGGGTTCGTTGATGATCCTTTCAACCTTCAGGCCCGCGATTTCACCGGCCTCTTTGGTCGCCTGGCGCTGCGAGTCGTTGAAGTAGGCGGGGACGGTGATGACGGCCTTGTCCACCTTCTCGCCGAAGTAGTCCTCCGCGGTCTTCTTGAGGCTCTGGAGGATCATCGCGGAGATTTCCTGGGGCGTGTATTCCTTGTCGCGGACCTTGACGCGCACCAGTTCGTTCTCGCCGCCGACGACCTCGTAGGGGACGATCTTCTCCTCGGAGTGGACCTCGTCGTGCCTTCGGCCCATGAAGCGTTTGATGGAGTAGACGGTGTTGCGGGGGTTGGTGACCTGCTGGTGCTTGGCCGGTTGCCCTACGAGACGCTCACCCTTGTCGGTGAAAGCCACGATCGAGGGCGTCACGCGGCTGCCCTGGGCGTTGATCAGCACCTTGGGCTGACCGCCCTCCATCACGGCGACGACGGAGTTGGTCGTGCCCAGGTCGATTCCGATGATCTTGCTCATGATGGTTGTACCTCGTTCTCAGGTCTGCTCTTGTTGCGTCGCGGCCCGGGGCGCGGCGGAACCCGCGCGGGGGGGCGCATGACGATTCATCGGACTTTTCGCAAACCCGATGCCAACGAACCCCGGCTCCAACGCCCTGAAAACCGCTCCGGGAAGGGATTCTCCCTGCCAGCTGTGTCCCGCACAAGGGCCAAGCTGCCATTTTGACCGTCGAGATTTCGCACGCCAGGCGCTTCGCGTGGGGCCTGGACCTTAGCACGACTGCGCCATCCAAGGATGGAAATGTCGAACTGCGGACGCGCTTTTTCTCCAAAACCCCGAAAAAATAGCGGCCATCGCCATGCAAAGCCGAAAAAACCCGATAAAATCCGCCCTTGTCACGGACGATTGGCTGAAAAACACACCAAGGAACACAACGCCATGGCCAAGAAGAAGAAGAAATCCACCGCATCGAAGGCGCCCGCGGGCAACCGGGCGATGACCAAGAGCCAGGTTTTTACGGCTGTCGCCGAATCGACGGGTCTGCCGAAGCGCGACGTGACGGCCGTCTTCGATTCTCTTGATTCGCTGATTTCGAACCAGATCGGAAAGCGCGGTCCGGGGCAGTTCACGATCCCCGGTCTGGTGAAGATTGTGAAGAAGAAGAAGCCCGCCACCAAGGCGCGCATGGGCCGCAACCCTCAGACGGGCGAACCGGTCATGATCAAGGCCAAGCCCGCCACCACCGTGGTTCGCGTGCGGGCGCTCAAGGGCCTGAAAGAGAAGATCTGAACCCGACAGGCATCGCCGACCGTTTTCTAGCAACTAACGCCAGTCGGCTCCGAAACCGTGACAAGCGAACGACCCCCGGCCGAAACGCCGGGGGTTTTCGTTTGCGTGTCGGATCGCCCATCGGTCAACGCTTCCAACCCATCGGGTAGGAACAGGCGAGGATGGCGGCAAACCCCGCGGCGATCTCGAACCGCACCGATTCGATGTCCAGGCCCATGGCGGCGGGACCGAGCAGGAACACGGCGGCGAACCCGAACACCGGGAGCCCGGCGGAGAGTCCTGGCGTCAGGGCGCCGGCGCCGCCGAGGGCGAAGAGGGGCGGGAGAAGCATGGCGAAGGACAGCCCGATGCGCCAGCCCAGGACCGCCCCGAGCACGAGCGAGATCAGGATCCACAGGCCAATGACGCGGCTGG
>JBGTFI010000021.1:0-1533 GCA_041747335.1 Phycisphaeraceae bacterium
CTGGCCAAGGGGCGCGATCGACCGCTTCCTGCTCGCCCGCCTCGAGCGCGAGGGGTTGACGCCCGCGCCCGATGCCGACCGCCGCACCCTCATCCGCCGGCTGCACTTCGACCTGATCGGCCTGCCTCCGACGAACGACGAGGTCGATTCGTTCGTGAACGACCCCTCGCCGCGCGCGTATGAGAACCTCGTCGATCGACTGCTCGCCTCGCCTCACTTCGGCGAGCGCTGGGGCAGGCACTGGCTCGACCTCATGCGCTACGCCGAAACCTACGGCCACGAGTTCGACTACGTCATCCCCAACGCCTTCCGTTACCGCGACTACATCATCCGTGCGCTCAACGTGGACCTGCCCTACGACCGGTTCATCGCTGAACACCTCGCCGGTGACCTCCTCGAATCCCCACGCATCGACCCGGAAACCGGGCTGAACGAGTCGATCCTCGCCACCGGGGCCTGGTGGCTCAGCCAGGCGACTCACGCCCCCGTCGATGTCCGCCTGGATGAAGCCGAGCGCGTCGACAACCAGATCGACGTGATGAGCAAGGCCTTCATGGGCCTGACCGTCGCCTGCGCGCGGTGTCACGACCACAAGTTCGATCCCATCTCGCAGAAAGACTTCTATGCCCTGGCCGGGTTCCTTCGAAGCTCCCGCAGGCAGACGGCGTTCCTCGATCCGCACGGCCAAATCGCCCAGGGCGTCGCCGAGGCCCGAACCATGCGGGATCGCGGCCAGGAGCAGCTCATCGCCGCCCTGCCGCCCGCGTCATCCATCGAGCGCGATGACATCGCCCGCTTTCTCCTCGCCGCCGAGCAGGTGCTCTACGGCCAGCCAAAACCCACCGACGGCGTGGACGTCCCGGCGCGGGACATTGTCTTCGAAGACTTCGAGTCCGGTTCCTACAGCAAATGGAACGTCGAGGGCGACGCCTTCGGCGCCGCCCCGGCCGTGGGAACCCTGCCCGGACAGCAGAAGATCACCGGTTTCGAGGGTGGGCACTTCATCAACAGCTTCGCCGATCGCGACACGGCGCGGGGGAAACTCACGTCGCAGCCGTTCACGATCGACCGCAGGTACATCCGTTATCTGATCGGGGGCGGAAACCATCCCGAACGTGTCGCGTTCAACCTGGTGGTGGACGGCCGGGTCGTCCGCACCGCGACCGGGCGCAACAACACCCACCTTGAGCGCGAACACTGGGATGTCAGCGAGTTCGCGGGGAAGCAGGCGACGCTGGAGATCGTGGACCGTGAAAGCGCCGCGTGGGGGCATATCACCCTCGACACGATCGTGTTCACCGATGAGATCAAACCGCCCGACCTTCGCCGGCCGATCTCCGCGGTCGCGTCTGAGTACAGCCTGTCGCCCGATCATCTGCTGCGGTGGGTCAGCGCGATCAAGGATGCGGCCGTCGATGACCCCGCGCATCCGCTGCACCTTTACAAGGCCGTCGTCGCCGAGGCCGGCGACACCCCGCTGGATCAGCGCGTGGCCCGCGTGGTCGCCCGCCAGCGCGAACGCATCGCCGCGGC
>JBGTFI010000022.1:0-12385 GCA_041747335.1 Phycisphaeraceae bacterium
ACCGCACCTTCCAGCGCCGGGCGCTGGAGCTGGCCGACCGTCAGCGCGACCTGGCGGGGAAGGGGCAGCGGTTGATTGATGAGATGCGTCAGGAGCCGGTCGAGCCGATGGTGCCGCCGGGGCCTGGGGGTGATGGGGAACCGTTGGAGCGGTAGCTGGAGAAGTCTGAAATGACGAATGACCAAGTGCGACGACAACCAATAGGTGAAGGTAGGGTCAGTGGGGCGGGCGTCCCGCCCGCCATTGCGGCGAAGCCGCAAGTCCCCACCGCAGCGGTGTCACAAGGGGTTGTCATTTCAGGCCTGCGGCCTGATGGCGGGCGGGACGCCCGCCCCACTGTCTTGGGTTTGTTTTCTTCCCGTTCGTCATTGCTCCTTGTCGCGTGCTTTGTCGCGGGGTCAAGTGTTGCCCTGCGCGCCATCGCTCAGGACGCCCAGCCTTCTCTTGATGAGCTATTGAATCTTCCGTCGCCGACCGCTCCGGAATCGGAGCCGGCTCAGCCGCCCCGGAAAGTTCCCGGGAAAGTTCCGGGGGGGGACATGCCGTTTGATGAGAAGCTTGGGGAGCGTGTGGCGGAGTCGGCGGCGCGGGAGCTGTTTGAGGCCGCGGTGCGGGAGATGGACGATGCGGCGCTGCTGCTTCAGCAGCGGCAGGATCCGGGGATCGGGACGCAGCGGATTCAGGAATCGATCCTGGCGAAGCTCGATCAGGTGCTCAAGGCCGCGCGGGAAAGCAGCCAGCGGAATCAGAGTCGGTCGCGCTCACGCTCGCAGAGCAGCCCTTCGCAGAACGCGCAGTCGCAGCAGCAGCAGGAGCAGGGTCAGCAGCCGGGCGGGCAGGATCCCAACCGGGGGCAGACGGCGCCGGGGAGTGTGCGGGAGGTGGTGGGTCAGGATGAGGGCGCGATGCGCACGGCGGGTCAGGAGTGGGGGAATCTTCCGCCGCGGGTGCGTGAGGAGCTTCAACAGGGCACGCAGGAGCACTTCAGCCCGGTGTATCGCGGGTTGACGGAGCGTTATTACCAGCGTCTTTCGCAGGAGACGGGGCCATGAGAGGCAGGATTGGTTCGTGCTCGCGTGCCATGGGCAAGGCTCTGTTTGCCCGTGTCTGTGGCGATGGGCGCGCCGCGACGCCACATGCCCACGCTGCGCGAGGGCATGGCACCCGACGCTGGAGTATCAACGTCCGTCCGCTGATTGTTTTGCTTCTCGTCGCGGCCGTCATTCTGACTCCCTCTGCCGCGCGGCAGGATGCCCTTGCCCAGCCGCAGGAGCGTTGGGTGGAGATCACCCCGGAAGCCAGGCGGGGGATTGATCGCGGGTTGGCGTGGTTGGCCGCGGCCCAGGAGGCGGATGGAAGCTACAGCGGGCGGAATTACGGGAAGCACGTGGGGATTACGGCCCTGGCGTGCCTGGCGTTCATGGCGGATGGGAACCTGCCGGGGCGGGGACGGTATGGTGAGAACGTGGCGCGGGGGCTGGAGTTCGTGCTGGCGCACGTTCAGGAGACGGGGTTGATCGCCGCCAACACCTCCCACGGGCCGATGTACGGGCACGGGTTCGCCACGCTGTTTCTGGGAGAGGTCTACGGGCACCCGCCGGATCCGCGGGTCCGCGAGGCGCTGGTCAAGGCGGTGCGGCTGATCGTCGCGTCCCAGAACGATGAAGGGGGCTGGCGTTATCAGCCGGTTCCGGTGGAGGCGGACATTTCGGTGACGATCTGCGAGATCATGGCGCTCCGTTCGGCCCGCAACGCGGGGATCAGCGTCCCCAAGGAGACGATCGACCGCGCGATCAAGTACGTCAAGGACTGCTTCAACCCGGCGGACGGTGGTTTTCTTTATCGGATCAACCAAGGGACGTCGGCGTTTCCGCGGTCGGCGGCGGGGGTTGCAAGCCTTTATTACGCCGGTGTTTATGAGGACGACATGATCGACCGCGGCCTCAAGTACCTCATGCGGTACATCGACGACCAGGGGCGGCGTCGCATCGGGCACTATTTCTACGGGCACTACTACGCCGCCCAGGCGATGCACCTTGCGGGGGATGAGTACTGGCGCAAGTGGTATCCGATGATCCGCGATGAACTGCTCGACCAGCAGCAGGCCGATGGAAGCTGGACCTACAATCATGGGGAGCAGTACGCCACGGCGATGGCGCTGATCGTGCTTCAGATGCCCAACGATGTTCTGCCGATCTTCGAGAAGTGATGAGCTGCATGAAACACGATGCGCCGGTGGCGACATCCGGGATGTCACGGGCAAGCAGAGCCTTGCCCATGGCACGCGACGGTGTCAGGCCAAGGCCTGATCTACGTTTCCTTCTTTTGGCCGCCTGCATCCCTTTTCTGGCCGGGGCGACGCCCGTGGTGCTGATGGATCAGGCGCTTGAGCCGCGCGCGGTGTATCTGCACGTGATCCGGGGTGATGAGATTCAGCACTACAGCGAGCCGGATCGAACTCTGGTGACCGAGCCGCTGTCGAAGTATCTGCGGGTGACGGTGAGCGGGGGTGCGCGGCGGGCGGTGGAGGCGGGGGAGGGATTCGATGTTGGGCCGCGGGCGTGGGTGGTGCTGACGGACGGGCAGCGGTTGACGGGCGCGTTCATGGGCGGGTCGGAAGACGGTGAGCGTGTGCTGTGGCGTCATCCGCTTCTGGGGGAGGTGGAGCTTTCGCTGGATCAGGTTCGGGTGATTGATCTCGGTCACGAGGCTTCGGGGGCGGCGGCGGAGCTTGCTTCCGGGGGGGATGTGGTGTTGCTTGCGAACGGGGACCGGCTGGGGGGGTTTATTGAGGGGATCGTGGGCGAGGAGATTCGTCTGCAGCTGGACGATGCAGCGCGGACGGTGGTGGCGCTGACGATGGATCGCATCGCGGCGATCCGGATGGGCAATCCGCAGACGGCGCTTACCGGGGGCGGGGGCGGGCATCGGGTGACGCTGGCGGACGGTTCGCGGGTCTACGCAAGGGCGCTGGTGGTGGTGGCGGACGCGATGTTTCTGGAACCGGCACTGGGCCCCACCGGTCAGAGCGTGCAGGTGGCGCTGGGGCAGGTTCGGAGCGTGGGGTTATCGTCCGGGGGCAGGCGCCTTGAACCGCTGACGGAGCTTCCGAGGGTGGTGGAGGGTTCGGCGGCGGCGTTCACGGTGGCGATGCCGCCCTACATTGAACACGATCGCCTGCACCTTCATGCGCCGGTGGTGCTGCGGTTCACGCTGCCGGATGGGGCGGTGCGCTGGGCGGGTCGGGTGTCGCTCGCGGGTCTTGAGGCGCAGGGGGCGGCCGCGGCGTGGGCGGATTGCGAGCTGGTGGTCCGGGGCGACGGGCGAGTCCTGGCGCAGCACCGATTGAACGCGACGCAGCCGGTGGTGTGGGTGAACACGCCGCTGGAGACGCTGGACCTCATCCTCGAACTTCGCGAGGGTCTCAACGGCCCGGTGATGGACCGCGTGGTCATCGAGGAAGCGGCGGTGCTGATCGAGACGCCGGGGGGGCGCTAGGTTCGCCCATCTCCTGAAAATGACGAAGCCCGAATGACGAAACGGGGGCTTCAGGCGCACGTTCGCCAGGTCCAAGCCGTATGGCCGATCTTCGATCGCCGTACGTTGACATCCTCCGGGATCTTGTTTTCACGGCAGGATTGTCCAGACGCGAACGCCATGACAGTGGGGCGGGCGTCCCGCCCGCCATTGCGGCGAAGCCGCAGCTGCCATCGCTGAGGCGCGGCGATCTGCTGTCCTTTCAGGCCTTTGGCCTGATGGCGGGCCAGACGCCCGCCCCACCGATCCTTGCGGTCAGGCTTTCAGCACAACCTTGCCCGTTCCGCGCACCAGCGTTCCGAGGGTGTACACCGTTTCCCCCAGGCGGCGAAGCTGCTCAGCCACGGCGTCGGCGAAGTGGGGTCGGACGATGCAGACGTACCCGATGCCCATGTTGAAGACGCGGAACATTTCGTCGCGTTCGACGCGGCCGCGGCGCTGGAGGAAGTCGAAGATGGGTGGGACGTTCCAACTCTGGAGGTCAATGCGGGCGTTGAGGTTGGCCGGGAGGGCGCGGTTGACGTTGCCGGGGAGTCCGCCGCCGGTGATGTGGGCCATCCCGCCGATCGGGCGTTTGACCTTGTACCGGCGCAGCAGTGAAACGATCTGCTTCGCATAAATCCGCGTCGGTTCGAGGAGAACCTCGCCCAGGGTGCGATCGGTTTCCAGTTCGTCGTAGCGTTTGTGCAGGTCGAGCTTCGCTTCACATAGGATCGCACGGACGAGGGTGTATCCGTTGGAGTGGACGCCGCTGGAGGCAAGGCCGAGGATCACATCACCTTTTTCGCAGCGCTCGCCGTCGATGACGCGCTTGAGCTCGACCACGCCGACGGCGAAACCGGCGACGTCGTAGTCGCCTTCCTGGTAGATATCGGGCATCTCAGCGGTCTCGCCGCCCAGGAGCGCGCACCCGGCCAGTCTGCATCCGTCGGCGACGCCCTTGACGATCAGCGCGATCTGTTCGGGGACGACCTTGTGAACGCCCAGGTAATCGAGGAAGAGCAGGGGTTCGGCGCCCTGGACGATCATGTCGTTGACGTTCATGGCCACGCAGTCCTGCCCGATGGTGTCGTGGCGGTCCAGGGCGATGGCGAGCTTGAGCTTGGTGCCGACGCCGTCGGTGCAACTGACGAGCACCGGTTCGCGGTAGTTGCGGGCGAAGAGCTTTTCGTTGTAGTCGAGTCGGAGCATTCCGGCGAAGCCGCCGTGCTTGCCCAGGACGCGCGGGCCGTAGGTCGAGCGCATGTGGCGTTCGATGAGGCCGACGACGCGGTCGCCGGCGTCGATATCGACGCCGGCCTGGGCGTAGGTCATGGGTTTGTGGTTGGGCGGGGGCATGGTGGGGAGGGAATGACGAATGCACGAAGGACTTAGCGCAGTCGCAGCCAAATGGACAAGCCCGGGATCAGTGGGGCGGGCGTCTCGCCCGCCATTGCGGCGTAGCCGCAAAACACCACCGGGGAGGTTCCGCAAGGTGACGTCATCTCAGGCCTTCGGCCTGACGGCGGGCGAGACGCCCGCCCCACTTTCCTTACATGTCTTTCGGTGATATACGCCACAATAAGTCGATTCAGGGTGATAGCCACGAACGCACGAAACGGGGAGCCGCTACGGCGCCGGCGTGGGCTCGAGCTGGGAGGCCCTTGCCGGATCGCGGAGCATCTTAACGTTCCCGCCGACGATTGCTCCAACCGCCCTGCCGGTGACGCTCCATCCGTGGAAGGGGCAGTTGCGGCTCTTGCTCTTGAACTCCTGGGCGTCGATGGTCCAGTTTTCTTTGGGGTCGATGAGGGTGATGTCCGCGTCGCCGCCGGGGGAGAGTTCGCCCTTGCCGGGCAGAGGGCAGAGCCGCGCGGGGTTGACGGTCATCATGGCGATCATGGCGGGCCAGTCGAGGGTGCCGGTTTCGATCAGGGCCTTGATGTAGAGGGGCAGGGCGCATTCGAGGCCGAGGATCCCGTAGGCGGCGGCGGCGAACTCGACTTCTTTTTCCTCCTGGGTGTGTGGGGCATGGTCGGTGGCGAGGATGGTAATGACCCCTTCCTTCACCCCCAGCAGCAGCTCCTCGATGTCCCGGCGCGACCTCAGGGGGGGGTTCATCTTGTAGTTGGGGTCGTAGGTGCGGCACTCGTCTTCGGTCAGGAGCAGATGATGGGGTGAGACCTCGGCGGTGATGTGCGCCTGCCCGAAGAGGTCGTGGCGCGCCCGACGGATGAGGGCGACGGATCCACCGGAGGAGAGGTGCTGGACGTGGTAGCGGCATCCGATGTGCTGTCGCATGTTCAGGAGGATGTCGCGCTGGATGATGACTTCTTCGGCCACACGTGGCCAACCGGCGAGTCCCAGGCGTGTGGCGAGGGGTCCGGCGTTCATGGCTCCGCCACCGAGTTCGGGGTCTTCGCAGTGCTGCATGAGGACTCTGCCGGTCATGGCGACGTAGGCGAGCGCCTTGGCCATGACGGCGGCGGAGGCCACGGCCACGCCGTCATCGGAGAACCCCACGGCCCCGGCCGCGGCCATGAGGCCGATCTCGGCGAGGGCTTTTCCTTCGCGGGCTTTGGTGATGGCGCCGATGGGAAAGACGTTGGCGAGGTCCGCACGGCGGGCCTGGTGATAGACGAACTCGATGCGGCCGTCGTCATCGAGGGCCGGGCTGGTGTTGGGCATGCAGCAGACGCTGGTGAATCCGCCCTCGATGGCGGCCGCGGCCCCGGTCGCGATCGTCTCCTTCTCTTCCTGCCCCGGTTCGCGGAAGTGAACGTGGATGTCGATCAGCCCCGGGGTGACGATCAGCCCGGAGCAGTCGAGCACGCTGTCGCCGACCGTGTCAGGCCGGCTGACCCTGCCGACGGACTGGACCTTGCCGCCCACGAGGACGATGTCGGCGATGCGGTCGATGTCGTTGGCCGGGTCGATCACCCGCCCACCCTGGAGAATCAGCGTCCGGCCATGGTCTTGAGGCATGGGCGACAGGATAACACGGGGAAAGGGTGGTGTTGGATTGGGGGGCGCGACATGAGTCCTCGAGCGCCGCGCCAGTTTCCCGGATGCTCGGGCACCGTCAAGCCTTCGCCTCGGCCAGCCGACGGGGGGTGTTACTGCCCGGTGACGGGCATGACGCGGAGTCGTTCTTCGAGGAGTTTGAAGAGGGCGGCTTCGCTGTTGGGGGGAACCTTCCCGATCTGGAAGGCGGCGCTGCCTTCAGTGGCTTCGAAGAGCATCTTGGGGAGGTATCCTCGGCCGGAGTCCTGGTAGATGGCGGTGTCGCGTCGGAGCCTGGTCGAAACGGATTCATCGTCGAGCGCGGTCTGGAGGGGTCCGGGTCCGACGAGCTGTGCGGCATAGGCGCGGGCGACGGGGAGGGGGACGACATCGCCCCCGCGCATGAGCCAGTTGTGGAACTGTTCGAACTGTTCGGGCCTGGCGCGCCAGACGGCCAGGGCGAGCTTGGCGTACTCGCAGGCGTTTGCCTGTTCGGGACCGGCTTCGGTCTCGACGTACTGATTGCACTTGGGGTTGAGGGGGGAGAAGATCGGGACGATGGCGATCTGGTCGCCGTAGCGTCTGCGGATCTGTTCAAGGTAGGCGTTTCGTTCGCGGCATTCGCGCAGCGTGTAATCGACGAAGAAGGTGACGACGTGCTTGGCGGAGGACTTGCCGAGGGTGGGGTGGTCCTGGACGGTGATGTGCAGAGCCCCGCCCATGTAACGGGCGATGCGGATTCCTTCATCCTTGATGATTTCTTGGAGGAGGTTGCGCATGTCCGGCGCCGCCACGGGAGTGTTACGGACCTCCTCCTTGAGGTTGCTGGCGACTTCGGTGGTCGGAGGGGGCGTGGGGGCTTTGACGGGGTCGTTGAGTCCGCGCAGCAGCTCAAAGGGCGCGGACGCGGCGGAAGACTGGGTGGCGTCCGCGGATTCCGAGCGGAGGCCTTCGGGCAGTTGCATTCCACCGGAGGCGGTGAAGAGGGATCTGCTCCTGCCGGTTTCCTCGCTGGTGATCCCCGCCGGTCCGGTATAGCTGGTGGGGAGGCCGCCGGAACCGGTGGAGGCCCCGCCGGCGACGGCGGTGCTGTCGGGGAAGGCGCCCGGGGTCCAGCGCACGCTGGTGAGCTGTCCGACGATGAGCAGGGCCATGCACAGGGCGCTGGTGGCGCCCAGGCGGTAGATCACCCCGCGATGGATCTTGACCGGGTCGGTGCGCGAGGGGTTGGTGCGTCGGGGGCGGTTAGGCCCGCGGAACCAGATGATCCCCGCCAGGGCCAGGGCGCTGAACTGTGAAATCAGGCAGATGATGCACAGATCCTTGGTGGCGACGAACTGGAGGGTGATGAACCAGACCGCGGCCATGCCGCTGAGGAAGGCGCAGACAAGCAGCACGCGCCATGCGACCCACTGGAGGATCTGGGGCATGTGCGCGCCGATGAGGGTGAGCATCAGCAGCATGGTTCCGTACACGGGAACGGCGAGGGTGCTCACGGGGATGCGGAAGGTGCTCGACCAGTTGCTGGCGATGATGGCATCGCGGTCGGGCAGGTCGAGATAGAACCAGTGGACGACCCAGAGGTAGATCGCGGAGAGGAGGGAGACAGCCGCGAGGATGAACATGAGTCGGGTGAGCTTCTTGCCTGGGGGCTCGTATCTCCGGGAAACCATGTGGTGTGACATCGGATCCACCTCTTGCTGCCGAGTCCGGCCCTGCGGGAGGCCTTCGGAACCTTCCGTGTGGCCGCGCGGCCTCACCCGTGGGCGCTACATCCCATTGTCGAACATGGACAAAGGCCGTCCTTACAATTCACGACACCCTCCCCGATCGAGTTTGAGGCTTCGTGCCTGGAAGCATTCTAACTCCGAAATGCGGGGCCTCCAAGGTTCGCCAAGCCGGGCGCAGCGCGGAAGGAACCCATCGGCCGGTATCCTCGGCATGTCCATCACTATCGGCATGATTCGAGGCTCTCTTCCCGGCGGGTCTCCTCGCATCGGCCCCCCTTAGGGGTTTACGCAGGGGCCAAACGGAAAGTTCACCCAAGCGGCGAGCACTTATAAAGACAAAAATTATAGGTGTTTGCAATCAGGGGCACGCGGCGCCCTCGCCCGCCGAAGCGTATTCGGCGGCGGGTTCAGGGAGGGGTCGGGCGATCTCGGCTTCGCGATACCCGAACCCCGGACCCCCCACGGTGGACCAGTCCACCGTCCCCCCCCGCCGTTGGTACAGGCCAGCATGAACCCGCTGTTCCAGGGCCGAGGCCTGCGGGTAGAACTGCATCGCGTTGGTCTCCACGCCCATGATCGTTCCGGCATGGGCGGCCAGGAGGACGTGGGGGATCTGGGCGAGCATGGGGTTGGTGAGATCCTGCACCATGAGGGTCATTCCGTGGGCCTTGGCCCAGCAGAGCGACAGGATCGCGCCCGTCTGCGTCTTGCAGGTCTGGAGCGCGACACCGGTCCATCCCAGCTTTCTGCCCAGGCGCACCAGTCGCCAGTCGTGGGCGCTCTCATCCATGAACAGGGGCTTGCGCGCCGAGACGCTATGCACGTCGATCTGATGCGCCTCGAGGTCGTAGGGGAACGGCTGCTCGACGTAGAGGATCATCCCGTAGACACGTTCGCTCTCATCGCGGAGTCGATCGAGGATGTCGTTGACATAGGCCGGGTCGGTGACGGTGCAGTTGAAATCGGTGCTGAGCCATTCGACGCCGGTCTCGACGGCGATCCTTCCCACCGAGATCAGGCGTTCGTAGTCCCAGCGCGCATCATCGCCCCGGAGTTTGATCTTGAGGCACTTGAGGCCGTCGCGCTCGATCCACTGTCGGAGCGTCACGGGGTATCCGTCATCGGGTTCCTGACCGTTGCGCTGGCGATCGTCGAGGACATCCAGCCCGCCGACGAGGTGCCACGCGGGCAACCGTGTTGGCGGTTGGGTGACTAGGTAATCGACGGGGAATCGCCCTTGGAAAGAGACGTTCGCATCGTCCGCCGGTTCGAGGAATGCCGAAAGATCGCGCGTGAGAAACCCGGGGGTGTAGGTCTCGTAGGTGGGTTTATCGTTGAGTCGCCCGTAGGCATCGTGGAGCGCGATGTCGAAGGCGGAGCAGCAGACGAGCGCGGCGAGGTAGGGCAGGGGTTCGGTTTCGCGCTGGTCGTTGAATTGCCGGATGAGTTTGGGGAGGATCTGCTGCTGGAAGTCCCAGCCGATTTCGAGGGCGTGGCCAGGAGCGGTGAAGTTCGCCCACGCGCGCGCGAGCAGGAGGCAGAAGGAGCGCAGGGCAAGGTGTCGGGTTTCGTAGGTGGCGGAGCTGGGCCAGACCCACTGGACGCTCAGGGGGGTTTCGCCCCAGCCCTGGACGGTTCTGCCGCGGGCATCGCAGACGGTCATGGCGACGCGGGCGCAGGTGACCTGTGTGAGTGTTTCCGGTCCGAACTTAAGGGGGACGCGGGTGGTGACGGGTAGGAAGTAAAGCCGTGTGGCGGCGATGGTTATGTCGCTGGTTCTCGCCATGATGTGTTGCTTGCCCGCCCGCCGCGTGATGCTGCGTCGAATCCGAAGTTGACTCGAACGACAGGACCGTCCGACGACTGCGCCGGGGGCATGATAAGGTCCGGCGGCGTGTGGTCAAAGGGCGTTGGGGCGAGCACCAGGGTTAGCGCCCATGACACCCTATTGAGGATCGGGTGGCTGGGGCAAAGGCCTTGGTCCGCCCCAGCGGCTTGGAAACCGGGGCGGTGCGGAGGTCTTGCCCCATCTGCCCGCCGCGGTTGCAATCGCACGGACGGCTCGTGAGGATCGTAGGAAAATGGTAAACCGGGGGGTTCCAGGGCGCGGCGGCGATGTGGAAGCGGGGTGCCGGTCGGGCCTCAAGGGGGGCGGTGTGGCATCGTAAGAGGTTGTTTTAGAGGAACTTAAATATTTCATCCTCAAATTGCGGGCAGGGATTGACCTTTCGTGAGCGTATATGGTATAGTGACTCTGGAGCCGTATCCCTTCATGGGGATGCGAGAGGATGGGTGCGATCGTGTCGGCTGCCGTCGCGTACGGCGCGGGAGATTTTCATCCACGAAGCACCAGCCTCGGGAGAATGGGAGCGTTGGGATGAAAGAAGGAAGCGGAAGGACAAGCCAGGAACCGATCGGTGACGCGGCGGGCAAGTCGCGTCGCCAGATGTTGCGTGCCGGGCTGATCGCCGCGCCGATGATCGTGAGCCTTCGCGGCCGACCGGCGCTGGCGCAGACGGCGTCGCTGGGATCCCTCGGCATTTTTTACGGTCGCTACACCGAGTTTGACGGGAAGTGGGTTCCCGCCGATCCGGATGGCAACCCGCTGTTCATTCCGGGGACCGAGTACACCACGACCGACAGCGAAGGCAACGTGATCCAGAAGGGCAAGATCAACTACGATCGCCGGACGACCATGCCCTGACGGCCTGACGCCTTGAGCGATCGGCCACGTCCGCCCTGCTTCGGCGCGCCGCCTGTATCCCTTTGAGCAATCTCAGCAGCACCAAGTGGCACGTTCCCCCGCACGCCGAGCTTCTGTGGCGCGTGTGGGGTGACGAGGTGGTGGTGTTCCATCCGCCTTCGGGGGACACACACATTCTGCATCCGCTGGCGGGGGAAGTTCTGCGATATCTTTCGAGGCAGGCTGCGGACCTTCAGGAGGTCGCGGGCTTTGTTGCGTCGCGTGAGGTTGTGGGGGAGGATGCGGCGGACGACGTGTCGCGCGAGCTGTTGTCGAAGCTCCTGGCGGACTTTGACCAGCTCGGCCTGATCGAGCCCGCGCATGAAGATCCGTGAACTGACGGCCGAGGATCTGGCGACGCGCCTTGGGGGAGGCGGGGTGATGCTTCCGATCGGACCGTTCCTGACGCGGCTGCGGACTTCGATGCATGAGCTGGTGGGCAGCGTGCATCTGCTGTACGCGCATTACGAGGTGGTGGAGCAACCGGGGGAGCTGATTGACTTTGACATCCGCCTGGACCCGGGTTCGCGGTGGGCGGCGATGCGGGGGAAGACGGCTGCGTTTTTCGTGGACGGGCGGCGGGTGTTTCAGCCGTTCGAGCGGACGATCGCGCTTCCGATGCTCGAGTGGGTGATCAACTGGTGCGTGTTCACGGTCCCGAATCAGTACCTGATCCTGCACTCGGCCGTCGTGGAGCGCGGGGGGCGGGCTGCCATCCTTCCCGGTGAACCGGGGGCGGGCAAGAGCACGCTGTGCGCGGCCCTGTCGCATCGGGGTTGGCGCCTGCTCTCGGATGAGGTGGCGGTGATGCGCCCCGGGACGACGGACCTGCTGCCGGTTCCCCGGCCGATCGGGTTGAAGGAGCAGTCGATCGAGGTGATCCGGTCGTTCGCGCCGGGCGCGGTGCTGGGTCCGTCGGTGGGCGGGACGCGCAAGGGGACGGTCGCGCACGTTCAGCCGCCGCAGGGGTGCGTGGAGGAGGGGGATCGGGTTGCGCGTCCGGGATGGATCGTGTTTCCACGGTATCGAGCGGGGGCGGCGACAGATCTCGCGCCCGTGACCAAGGGGTTTGCCCTCCTGCGTCTGGCGAGCGATGCGTTCAACTTCAGCACGCTGGGCGCGGAGGGTTTCGAGACCGCGGCCGACCTGGTGGAACAGAACGACTGTTACGAGCTGACTTACGGCGACCTGGAGGAGGCGGTGGGCGTGTTTGCGGGGTTGGCGGGGTGTTGACCGGGGGTTGAAGCCCGTCATTCGCATGCGGGGTTATCATGCGGGGGTATGACTGCCGCCTCGTCGCAACGCGCCGCGCCTGCATCTTTAGAACCCATGCGCGGGGTCGATGCGCGGGCGATCGAGGGGCTGCTCTTCGAGGCGATGGGGGATCCGGGGT
>JBGTFI010000023.1:0-16225 GCA_041747335.1 Phycisphaeraceae bacterium
GCCTTCGGGGTGGATGGAGCATCCTCAGCCGATGCGGGCGATGGCGATCACGACGTTTCAGGCCGGTCCTGATGAGGATTCGCCGATCCTGACGGTGACGCCGCTGGGGCCTTCGGCGGGGAGCGTGCTGGATAATGTCAACCGTTGGCGCGGGCAGATGGGGCTGCCGCCTCTGGGTTCACCTGCTGAACTGGAACCGCGGACGGTCGAAACGGCTGAGGGGTCGATCCTATACTTCGACATCGTCGGCCCGCAGGCCGCGACGCTGGTGGCGATCCAGCAGCGGCTGGACTCGACGTGGTTTTACCGGCTGATGGGCACGCCCGACGCCGTGGCGACCCAGAGAGCGCCCTTCGAGGCGTTTCTCCGTTCCATCCGCTTCGAGGATGCGCAAGACGATGAATGAGACGATCCAGAAACTGCTCAAACCGCTGGCGTCGCTGAAGTTGACGGTGGCGCTGCTGGCCATGTCGATCGTGCTGGTGTTCGCCGCGACGTGGGAGCAGATCGACTACGGCATCTGGACGATCGTCGAAAAATACTTCCGCAGCTTTTTTGTGTGGATCCGCTTTCAGATCTTCCTGCCCCGCGGGATGGAGGCGGGGGGCGGGTTTCCCTGGCCGGGGGGTTACCTGATCGGCCCACTGCTGCTGGCGAACCTGGTGGCGGCCCACTCGCTGCGGTTCAAGGTCAAGGCCCTGGGCGCGCGGCGGATCGCGGGGGTGCTGGGGCTGCTGGCCTCGACGCTGCTGGTGGCGTGGTTCCACCGCTCGGGCGCGCCGGAGGACATCTTCAGCTACCGCGGCGACCTGGCGCTGCTCTTCGTCGGCGCGGTGGCCTACGCCCCGCTGCTGGCATCGGTGTACGTGCTGTTCGAGAAGCGCACGGGGATCGTGCTGATCCACGTGTCGATCATCATGCTGCTGGTGGGGGAGCTGATGACGGGGGTGATGGCGCTCGAGACGCAGATGTTGATCTACGAAGGGCAGACGGTTCGTCATTCTCACGACATCCGCGAGTGCGAACTCGCGATCATCGAGAAAAAGGCTGGGGCCATGGACCGCGTCGTGTCAGTCCCGCAGCGCGTGCTGGAGAATGCTAGAGAGCCGATTGTGATCGAGACGCTGCCGTTTGCGATCCGCGTCGACAAGTTCATGGGAAATGCCGGATTTCGCAGAGCGCAGGCGAGCGATGTCACAGCGACGACGCGCGACTTTGGCAGGCTGTACCATCCGGTCGAGAAGCCCGAAGTCAGCGGGGTGGCAGCGCAGCAGACCGCGGACACTCCCGCGTCCATTCTGACTGTCTTGGAAGGCGGTCGAGAAATCGGAACCTTTGTTGTCAGCGCGCTGTTTATCAGTGAATCCGGCAGCCCTTTGTTTCAGTCCGTCTCGATCGACGGTCGCGAGTTCGAGTTGGCGCTCCGCTTCCGTCGCCACTATAAGCCTTATTCCATGCACTTGATTGACTTCTCGCATGACGTGTACACGGGCACGACGATCCCCAAGAATTTCTCCAGCCAGGTCCATCTGGTGGACCCATCACGAAATCAGGACCGCGATGTTCTGATCTCGATGAACCGCCCGCTGCGTTATCACGGGGAGACCTTTTTTCAATCCAGTTTTACCCCTGACAATCGGGGCACGGTCCTTCAGGTCGTCACCAACCCCGGCAGGCATTTGCCTTACATCGCGTGCGCCCTGGGGGGGATCGGGCTGACGTTCCACTTCAGCCTGCACCTGATGCAGTTTCTCAAGAGGAAGCGGACATGAACGAGCTTGTCAAGAACCCTCCCTCGCGCGCGGCGCGATTCGGCCCGTGGATCGTGGTGCTGCTGGCGGTGATCTACCTCGCCAGGGCCGCGGCGCCCCAGGCCGAGCCGGGACCGTTTGAGATTGATGCGCTGTCGAAAGTGCCGGTCTCGTTCGGCGGGCGGGTGCTGCCGATCGATTCGGTCGCCCGCAACGCGCTGATGGGCGTCAGCGGCAAACAGTCGCTGAGCGCGGGAAGCCCGATTTCCACCGGGCAGCAGCTTGCCCCGCCGTTCCTTTCGCCGAAGCATGAGGTCAACTGGCCGCTGCTGCTCTCGCGTTTCCTGGCGGAGAAGGATCAGGAGGCCGCCTCGATCTCGAAGCATCTCTGGTCGCTGATGAACGAGGAGCAGCGCAAGACGCTCACGGATGCGGCGGCCCGGGGTGTGCTGGCGAGCGATGAGCCGGCCTTGCTCGATGCCTTCAACGAGCTGCTCATGCATCCGGGGTTTTATAACGCGGCGCTGTGGCAGGGGATTGAGCTTTCCGCGGAAGTTCGTCACGACATGGAGCGTGTGCTGGGGGACGCGCGCGATCCGCACATCGCTATGGCTGACCGGGTGCGGCTGAATCGGCGGCTGCTCGCGGCCGCATACGGCGACCTCGTCAGCGCCTCGCGCGACAAGCCGATGCCGGCGATCCGCTGGCTTCTGGACGTGATCGCCAAGCCCCAGTTCGCCGAGCATTATGAGGTTTTCCGCATTGACGATCCGGATGTGCTGGCGATCTTCGGTTGGAAGGCTGAGCAGAAGAAGTACTTCTCCCTGCACGAGATCCAGCAGCGCGGGGCTGACTTTCCGCGGCAGTTCAACCTCGCGAGGCAGGTCGATGCCAACTCGCGCGACCGCTTCCAGAAGCACGTGCTGAACCTGGCCGGGGCGATCAACTCGGTGAACCTTCTGGCGGAGCTTTCGACGCTGCACCTGACGCCGCCCGTGCAGGCAGGGCAGGATTGGATGACCCTCCAGGCGGCGTTCCAGCATCGCTCAACGACGGGCGTGGCGCCGCCGGGGTTTGACGCCTGGGCGGGGATTCTGGATGCGTATCACAAGAACCGCCCGGGCGACTTCAACCGCGCCTTGGCCGATTACCGCGGGCAGCTTTCGACCCTTCAGCCCAAAGCGCTTGACAAGGCCGGGTTCGAGACTTTTTTCAACCGGTTCTCGCCATTCACCAAAGGCATCTTCTTCTATCTGGTGATCATGCTGCTGGTGTGTTTCTCGTGGCTGCGGTGGCGCGGTCCGCTGCTCTCGACGGCGTTCAAGCTGCTGATCCTGGTGCTGGTGCTGCACAGCGCGGCGCTGGTGGCGCGGGTGTACCTTTCGGGGCGGCCGCCGGTGACAAATCTGTATTCGTCGGCGGTGTTCATCGGTTGGGGTGTGGTGCTGCTGTGCATCGTGCTGGAGCGCCTGCACAAGAACGGTCTGGGGACGATGGTGGCGGCGGTGGCCGGTTTCATCACGCTGATCATCGCGCACAATCTGGGCAAGGACGGGGACACGATGGCGGTGCTGCAGGCGGTGCTGGACACGAACTTCTGGCTGGCGACGCACGTGATCATCATCACGCTGGGGTACTCGGCGACGTTCCTCGCGGGGCTTCTGGGGATCGCCTACATCCTGCGCGGGATGTTCACGACGACGCTGTCGAAGCAGGAGGGCAAGTCGATCGGGCAGATGATCTACGGGATCATCTGCTTTGCGCTGCTCTTCAGCTTCGTGGGGACGATCCTGGGGGGCATCTGGGCGGACCAGTCGTGGGGGCGGTTCTGGGGGTGGGATCCGAAGGAAAACGGGGCGCTGCTGATCGTCTTGTGGAACGCGCTGATCCTTCATGCGCGGTGGGGCGGGATCGCCAAGGAGCGCGGGATGGCGGCGCTGGCGGTGTTCGGGAACATCGTGACGAGCTGGTCGTGGTTCGGGACGAACATGCTGGGGGTGGGGCTTCACGCGTACGGGTTCATCGATTCGGCGGTGTTCTGGATGTTCGTGTTCGTGGCCAGCCAGCTCGGGGTGATCGCGATCGGCTGCCTGCCGCTGACGATGTGGCGGAGTTTCAAGGCGCCCGCGGCGGTGGTTCACGTGAAGCATGAGCGGCCGGGCAAGCGGGCGGTGGGGGCGCCGATTGTGACGGCGCGAACGTAGGTACTCCAGTAGGTCAGGCCTTGGCCTGACATGAATGGACCCTGGGCAACGCACTGTCAGGCCGAGGCCTGACCTACCCCATGCCATCCCTCACCGCCATCGCGAACCCCCGCCCGCCCCGCGCCTTCTTCCGACGTGATCCCATCACCCTCGCGCGGGCGCTCCTCGGCCAGCGGCTCGTGCGGGCGCTGAGTACCGACGATGGGCGGACGATCCGCCTGGCCGGGCTGATTGTGGAGGTCGAGGCGTATCTGGGCGTGGAGGACCGGGCGGCCCACACCTTCGGGGGGCGTCGGACGGCGAGGAACGAGTCGATGTGGGGGGATGGGGGATATGCTTACGTGTATTTCACGTACGGGATGCATCATTGCCTGAACGTCGTCGCCGAGACGGCCGGGGAGCCGACGGCGGTGCTCCTGCGGGCTTTGGAACCGACGGAGGGGATCGAGGTGATGCAGGACCAGCGGCCGGCGGCGCGGCGGGAGACGGACCTGGCCTCCGGGCCGGGGAAGCTCTGCCGGGCGTTGGGGATTGACCGGGGCCTCGATCGTGCCGATCTGATAGGGGGAGAGGCCCTGTGGATCGAGCGCGTCCAGAAAAACACGCTTCCACGGGCCCGGATCGGGGTGGGGCCTCGGGTGGGCGTCGGTTACGCGGGGCCGTGGGCGGAAAGGCCGCTGCGGTTTTTTTTGAGGGGCAATCCGCATGTCAGCAGGGCGCGATAAGGGCATGGGTGGCAGGGGCGGCTTGCTCGCCAGTGTCCGGGCATTCTCTGCATCATGCACTGACGGACAAGCCGCCAGTGGCACCCGCAGCACGCTCTTGCTACTTGGCCCGCGTGCATCGGCAGGGTAAGCTTGTGTAGCGGCAGCGAGTAACTCCTGGACGAAGCTTCAGTCATGAGTCGCAAATCCTCAGATCGCGTGGGCGTGGACCCGTTGAACCAGTTGGACGCGGAACTCGAAAAGGAGATCGCTGACGCGCTGGGCGACCAGAGCGTCGAATCGCTCCTGGAGGAGTCCGTCGTCGGGCAGGCGGCCGAGGAAGCCGCGCAGAACGCGGAGGCGGGGGCATCCGGCGGTGCGCAGGGGGCTTCCGGGGGGGGCGGCGGGGATCGCTTTGAGCACCCGATGCGCCGCGGTCGGATCACGGCCATTCACGGGGACGATGTCTTTGTTGATCTCACGGGAAGCGACAGCAAGAACCAGGGAATTGTTCCGCTGACGCAGTTCGACCGTCCGCCGCGCATCGGGAGCATCATGGACTTCGTCGTGGAGCGTCACGATGACGCCAGCGGGCTGGTGCATCTCTCACGGGAGGGGGCACTGAGCAAGGCGACGTGGGACCAGCTTCATAAGGGGTCGATCGTCGAGGCGCGCGTGACGGGGAGCAACAAGGGCGGGCTGGAGCTGGATTTGGCCGGCTCGATCCGCGGGTTCATGCCCGCCAGCCAGGTCGATCTTCATCACGTCGAGGATCTCGAGCAGTTCGTCGGGCAGAAGGTCCAGGCGATGGTGCATGAGATCGACCGTCATCGCAAGCGGGTGCTTCTGAGCCGCCGGGCGTACGTGGAACGCGAGCGTGAACGCGCGGAGAAGAAGCTGTGGGAGACGCTGGCGGTCGGGCAGGAGTTTGACGGGACGGTGCGGAATGTGATGGCGTATGGGGCGTTCGTGGACCTCGGGGGCGTGGACGGTCTGGTTCACGTGAGCGACCTGAGCTACAGCCACGTGGACAAACCCAGCGACGTGGTGAAGGAAGGCGACAAGGTCCGGGTGAAGGTGCTGAAGCTCGACCCGGAGAAGAAGCGCATCAGCCTTGGCATCAAGCAGGTCAAGCCCAACCCGTGGGAGACCATCGGCGAGCGCCTCAGGCCCGGCGAGCAGGTCTCGGCGCGGGTGGTGCGGGTGACGAACTTCGGGGCGTTCGTGGAGGTGGAAGAGGGCGTGGAGGGCCTGGCCCCGGCGAGCGAGCTGAGCTGGAAGCGCATCGGCAACCCCTCGCAGGTGGTTCAGGAAAACCAGGTGCTTCGCCTGGTGGTGTTGGAGATTCAGCCGGAGAAGGAGCGGTTGACCCTGAGCCTCAAGCAGGCGGAGGGCGATCCCTGGATCGGCGCGGAGCATCAGTTCGGCCGCAACACGTTGGTCGAGGGCAAGGTGGTGCGCACCACCGACTTCGGGGCGTTCATCGAACTACGTCCCGGTGTGGAGGGGCTGGTGCATATCTCGGAGCTTTCGAAGCAGCACGTGGACGCGGTCGAGAGCGTTCTGAAGGCCGGGGATGTGAAGCAGTTCCGGGTGATGGAGGTGGATGAGGGGGAACGGCGCATCCGGCTGTCGCTTAGGCGTGTGGACGAGCCTCTGGGCGAACATGAACACGCCCCGGCCTCGAAATCCCATCATCAGGTCCCGCCGCCCCGTCGTGAGAAGCCCAAGAACCTCCAAGGCGGCATGGGCAAGGCCGGAGGCATGGGGATCGGGCTTGGGGATTTGCGGTTGCCGGGGTGAGGGTGGGCGTAAACCTCATTGTTCGGTATACTCGGGTCGCCGCGCTCATGGCACGGGGACTCTGAAGGCATGCTCGATATTCACTTCGGCGATAACCTGGAAGTCCTCCGCGAGTTCCCGGACGCATCGTTTGACCTGATCTACATCGACCCACCCTTCAACACGGGCAAGACCCAGGCCCGGACGCAGCTTCAAACGATCCGTGACGACGCGGGCGACCGCGTGGGCTATCAGGGGAAACGATACCGCACCGTTCGGATCGGGACCAAAGCCTACGCGGACACGTTCACGGATTACCTGAGTTTCCTGGAGCCGCGATTGGAGGAGGCTCGACGTGTTCTCAGGCCGAGCGGGTCGTTCTTTCTTCACATCGACTACCGTGAGGTCCATTACTGCAAGGTGCTTCTCGACTCGATCTTCGGGCGCGAGTCGTTCATGAACGAGATCATCTGGGCGTATGACTACGGCGCGCGCGCGACCAAGCGCTGGTCGTCCAAGCACGACAACATCCTCTGGTACGCGAGCAATCCGGAGTACTACACCTACCGCTACGACGACATCGACCGCATTCCTTACATGGCGCCCGGCCTCGTCGGGCCTGAGAAGGCCGAACGGGGCAAGACCCCCACGGATACGTGGTGGAACACGATTGTCAGCCCCAACGGCAAGGAGAAGACCGGATACCCCACACAGAAGCCGCTGGCGATCATCAACCGGATCATCAGAGTTCATTCCAACCCCGGCGATCGCGTGCTGGACTTCTTTGCGGGAAGCGGGACGGTGGGGGAGGCGGCGGCACGGAACGGTCGATCGGCCGTCCTGGTGGACTGTAACGCTCAGGCGATGGAGGTCATGGCGAGGCGGCTGGGGTTTGCCAGGCCCACCTTCCACGAGTACAGGCCCGAGATGGATTACTCTGTCGATGTGCGGCAGGTGGATCAGGCCTTGGTCTGACGCGGGTTTGGCATTGGGCCGGGCGGGGCACTGTCAGGGCGGGGGGTGCGGTATGTGCTTCATCCATGGGTCAGTCGCCGCCGATGACGGATTGGAAGCTGGATCATCCGATGGCGACGACGGCCAGACTGTCCCGCTCGGCCAGGAGGTCGGCGATGACGCTGCGGTGACACTCCTCATGGCGGCGTTCGTAGCAGAGCAGCGCCACGGGTTTGTCCTTTGCCAGTTCCACCAGCCTGTCGAGCGCATCGGGGGCGTGACTTAGAACGTGGCGGCGAAACGACCGGGCGAACGCGGGAAAATCGCCGGTCTCTTTGAGCCGATCACGCTGGGCGTCGGTGGACCCAAGCTCCGGCATGCCGATGTACCGCAGCGATGCGTCGGCACAGGAGGTTTCAAGCGCCTTGCCTCGGAAATCCGCCTTGCGGGACATCGGCCGCTGACGGACATCCACGAGCACTTCGACTCCGGCATCGCGAAGCGCGGCGATCAGGTCGTCACCCGTTCGGCGCTCGTAACCGATGGTGAAGAGGGTTGGGCCGGGGGAGGCGTGGATGGTGCGGTAGGGCGTATCAGTCGGCTCATAGTCCAAAGAGACCGAAAATACTTCCAGCGCTGCCCGGTTCGCATTCCGACGATCAGATGCCTGTTTCCCAGAGGGTCGCACTGCCGGCAATCTCCTTCCTCGGGGGGTGATAAACCCCGCATACCAACCATACGTTTCGTCGCTTGGCCATGTTCCCCATGAAAAATGACAGATCGTTCTTTTCAACATTGAGGCGGTCCATCCAGGCTTCCCTCAGTTTCTCGATCGGATCGGCGTATCGATGCCGATACTTCCTCCAGGTCTGGTAGACCTCCCATGCCTCAAACTTCGATGAATGCTCCTCCCCATCACCATCTCGCCACCGAATCCTGAAGGTAAACGGAGTCTTCTCAAGATAAAGACGCTCCTCGAATAGCTCTGCTTGAGCCAGCTTCTGCTTCTCCGCCTCTGTCCACTCTGAACGTCGTGGCACAGCCTCGAGTGCCAAGACTTCGCTTACTCTCACCGGCCCCAGCGTTCGACGCTTTTCCTGCATCATTGCCAACGATGTCATGATTGTCGGCCCGACCCACTGGTGTCGAGCTTCCCAGCTCTCAACCGAGTCAATGACGCGGATGCTTGGGTTGTCGGGGGATCGCGTTTCTGGTCTCCCATCCTTACCGGCGCGAACTCTCACGGCAATCAGATCGTATGTCCGGTACTGCTGAGACCTATTGAGATACCGCAGCGGAACAGGATACAGGCGACGCCACTCCCCGGAATCGGTGATCCCACCTGAGCACACAGTTTCAATGTATTTTGCGCTCAGGGTGGGGTATGTGCGTACCGTGATGAGAATCCGCTCTTCCTGCATCCTCTGCTCCGGTGTGGATTCCGCCCCCTCAAAAATGCACCATCCGCCCCTCCGCCCCCAGCGCCGCTTCGTGGATGGATTCGCTGAGCGTCGGGTGGGCGTGCATGGTTGCGATGATCTCTTCGGCCGTGGCTTCAAGGCGTTTGGCGAGGCCCAGCTCGGCCAGCAGTTCCGTGACGTTGTCGCCCACGAGGTGTGCGCCGAGGAGTTCACCGTACTTCGCATCGGTGATGAGCTTGACGAATCCTTCGGTGTGGCCGGCCGCCTGGGCTTTGCCCGAGGCCTGGAAGGGGAATTGGCCGACCTTGTAGTCTTCGCCCTTTTTCAGCCCGGCCTCCTTGAGCGCCTTTTCCGTTTTGCCCAGACTGGCCACCTGCGGGACGCAGTAGGTGCAGCCGGGGATCGCGTCGTAGTCGATCGGGTGGGGTTTGTGCCCTGCGATGATCTCGACGGCCACGATCGCCTCTTCGCTGGCCACGTGCGCCAGCCACGGCGGACCGATCACGTCCCCGGCCGCGTAGATGTTGGGCAGGTTCGTGCGGTACGTCTTGCGATCGACCTTGATGTGATGCTTCTCAATTTCCAACCCCAGCTTGTCATCGAACAGGCCGTCGTAACGTCCCATCACCCCGACGGCCACGAGCACCTTGTCGGCCTGGAGGGTTTGAGTTTTCTTCTCATCGTTCACGGGCGCGATGGTCAGTTCGACGCCGCCGTCGGTCTTCTTCACCGCCGTGGTCTTGGTTGAAGTGTGGAACTTCACTCCCTGCTTCGTGAAGGACTTCTCAATGACCTTTGAGACATCTTCATCTTCGTTGGGCAGAAGTCGGTCGAGCATTTCGATGACCGTCACCTCGGTGCCAAAGGCGTTGTAGAAGTAGGCGAACTCCATGCCGATGGCGCCCGCGCCGATGATGGCCAGTCGTTTGGGCTGCTCGGGCAGGACCATCGCTTCCTTGTAGGAGATGATCTTCTCACCGTCGAAGGCGGCCGCATCTCCCCCCCCCGGAAGGGGCCTTGGCCCGGCGCCGGTGGCGATGAGGAGGTTCTTGGCGGTGAGCGTCTGGGTGACCTTGCCATCCCGATCGCGGACTTCGACCTTGCAGTTCGGCCCGGCTGAGAGGATTCTGGCCTGCCCCTGGATGTGGGTGATCTTGTTCTTGCGGAAGAGGCCCTGAACGCCCTTGTTGAGGTTCCCCGCGACGCCGCGTGAGCGGGCGATGACCTTGCTCCAGTCGTGGCGGATGTTGTCAGCGAGGATGCCCCACTGGGCAGCCTCGTGCTGGAGGCGTCGGTAGAACTCCGCCCCGGCGAGCAGGGCCTTGGTGGGGATGCAGCCCCAGTTGAGGCAGATGCCCCCCAGGGCGTCGCGCTCGACGCAGGCGGTCCTCAGGCCGAGCTGGGCGGCGCGGATCGCGCCGACATACCCGGCCGGTCCGCCGCCGATGACGATGAGGTCGAAGGATTGGGTCTGGGATTCAGTCATGCCGCCCAAGGTAGCGGGGGATTTCGCCGATTGCCAGATAACCATTGCCCCCGCGCGGCCGGCCCTCTATCCTCATGCCTCATCGGCGGAAGGCCGGTCAATCGGACGCACGTTCAAAGGGATCAGGGATGTCCACCATCAAAGCCGTCATCTGCGTCATCGGGAAAGACCAGAAGGGCGTGGTCGCCCGCTTCGCCACCTACCTGGCCGACCAGGGCGTGAACATCGAGGACATCGAGCAGCAGGTGGTCCACGGGCGGTTCATCATGGACATGCTGGTGGACCTGACGGACCTGCGGCTGTCGCTGGATGAGCTCATCACGGGCCTGCTGGAACTGGGCAAGGCCATCGACATGGACGTGCGCGTCACGCTCCACGGCCGGCGGCGGCTGAAGAAAGTCGCCATCCTCGTCAGCAAGGAGCCGCACTG
Organism: Phycisphaeraceae bacterium; assembly: GCA_041747335.1. GTDB lineage: Bacteria > Planctomycetota > Phycisphaerae > Phycisphaerales > Phycisphaeraceae > JBGTFI01. The sequence continues at coordinate 10,733 of JBGTFI010000023.1, forward strand.
CCTGGAGCGGCTGATTGAGGACCACCAGGCCGGTCGCCTGCGCGGGGAGGTGGCCTGCGTGCTGGCCAACCATCCGGACCTTCAGCCGATCGCCGAGAAGGCCGGCTACCCCTTCGAGTGGCTCACCGCACAGGACAAACCCGCGCACATGGCGTGGATGCTCGAACGCCTGCGCCATTACCAGGCCGACCTTGTGGTGCTGGCGCGGTACATGCAGGTGGTGGCGCCGGAGATTGTGCAGGCCTTCGCCTCGAAGATGATCAACATCCACCCGTCGCTGCTGCCGCACTTTCCGGGGGCGGCGCCGTATCGTCAGGCGTGGGAATCGGGCGTGCGCGTGGCCGGCTGCACCGCTCATTTCGTCACCGAGGAGCTTGATGAAGGCCCGATCATCCTTCAGGACGTGTTCCACATCGAAGTCGGCAAGGACTCGGTGGAGGATGTGAAGCGCAAAGGGCGGGATCTCGAGGCGCTGACACTCAGTCAGGCGGCACAGATGTTTCTGGATGAAAAGCTGGTGGTGGTGGACGGGAAGGTGGTGTTCCGGCCTGGGATCAGCGGGTTTCTGGAGTAGGGGGGCTCCTGGACGCCACGCCCTCGTCCTCGTGGGCATGGGGCGCTACAGGTTCGGACTTGCCCCGCGCAGCGGCCGGTGCATCGCATCACAGTCCAATCCTCCCAAAAGGATGGCGATCCCTTCAAACAGCCCCCAGAGCACACCGACCATCGCCACGCCCAGCGCGGTCAGCAGTGTGCCTCCCCAACTCATCCCGTTCACCGCGAGGGAGACAAGTATCACCACCAGCGCCGCTCCGAGCGTCACCGAGGCCTGAACCATGCCCACCGCGTGGTAGCCGAGGTAGAAGCGGTGCGCGCCCAGGCCCCCCAGAAACACGCCAAGCCATCCCGCGACCGCCCTGGATTTCACAGCAGCGCCATCCGGTGCATGCCGGAGCGTGACTTCTTCATCGGGTGTTGCCCGATCCTCGGCGACCGAATCGGTCTCTTCCCGCGTGCCGACGAGGGGGTCTGATGTGCCGGAATCGACGGCTTCTTCGTGTTGATCGGCCGGATTGTGACGGGCGCTTGTCTGCATGGCGTGGAACCTCCTGTTCGTCCGCAACCCCCATCACGATTCTATGGTTGCGGAGGGAGATTCCCGGCATCATGACGACGCAATGGCAGCAAGAACGCGCATCTTCAGCGATCGACGGACACAGGATGTCGGCGTGCGACCGACAAGGGACTGCGGGATTGGCCGGGTTGCTGCGTTCCCACACCGCCATCCTCGTTGGCGAAGAGAAGCTGGTGGAGGCATCGGGGGATGTCGGCCGGAGATCATCGGGATTCTGGCGTTGGGTGAACCGAAAGGTTTGTGCCCGCTTGCTCGTCACCTGAGGCCGTATTCAGATTCCTGACTCTCGCGAAAAACACTCGGTGGAGCGCATCAAGCTTTTCCACCAGCCAGCCATGGTAGTCGTCCCACTTCTCTCGATCCATAAGATCAACGGCGCGGCGGAGATAGATGCGGCACATGTTCTTGTCCGGAGGATTGTACCAGATGAGCGGCTCCCCAATCTCAGATTCGATCTCTTCGCGCATCGAGTGGAGAACCTGGAACACTAACTTGGAATCGGGGCCGGTCAAGACCACCTCAGCGCGCAACACGTGTCCGTCGTAACTCTGTTTCTCCGAATCGTACAGGGAGGCGATGGCCGCTAGCCTGGCCCCAGTGCGTCCCAGCGCGAGATGCATCCAGTGCAGAGGAAACGGCTTTGTGGGCCTGATCCTTGTCGCGTGTTCGAGCGCGTACTCCCGAAAGGCAATCCAGAACTCCAACTGGAGCTTGCTTGCTTCCGAAAGATTGTCGGCATCGAGTCGGGAGGCCTCCTGAGTGACCGTGCGACTCCAGTCATTCGGCTTGCACACGACATTGAACTTGGGTGCGATGGGTGAGTCGCCGATCCGCCACAATTCGACTTCGAGGCCGAAGAAGTTGAATCGATCGTCGGTGATCTCATTGAGCCAGTCCAGTGCGGCCCGGTGCTCCTCGGTGAATCGCGCGGCGACCCAGACGATGGTCACCACCTTCAGCCCCGCCGCGTACGTGAGCAACTGGCCAAGGTGTGTGTGGTCCGTACGTTCCAACTGATTCTCAATCAGTACCCAGTGGTCGGTGCCCACATCCTTACACAGAATGTCCGCACGAAATGGGCCGACATCTTTTTCCGCCGCCTCGAACTCGAGACTTATCCCGATCGCGTCCGCAAGCTGGGCAAGGTTCTCCGGGTTCGAAAGCCACGGCGTAAAGTCCCCCGCCTCCGTCATCCATGCGTGCCGAAGTTCCACCTTCTCAAGCTTTCCGAGATGCGCCGTCATGTAAGTGACTCCTCTGGATCGTCCCTCCCGGTCCGCAACAGCGGACCCTACCCCCACCACGCCAGGTCGATCTTCGGGAAGATCACGTCGTGGATGTCCGAGTCCTTGATCTCGAACTGTTCGACTTCCGTGAGTTGGCCGAGGTAGGCCGAATCGGCCGCGAGCTTTTCGGTGATGTCCACGAGCGATTCGAAGCGTGAGACGTGCTGCATGAAGCGCTTGATGCCGTAGTCGATGGCCTGTCCGCGGCGGATGACGAACGGCCAGTCCGAGGCCTGCATGAGCAGCAGTTCGCGCCCGGCCTTTTCCAGCATTTCACGCAATTTATCGTTTTCGCGCCAGGGAAGCTGGCTGAGCAGGCGCAGGAAGATCGTCTCGCAGCGGTACTCGATGTCCCACATCCAGTTGACCTGCTCGTTCGCCCAGACGCGGTGATCTCCCTCTTCGCCCCAGGAGCCTTCGGGGAGCGCGGCCGCCTTGTCGATCCAGTGGGTGTCGAGGTACTCCTTGGTCGTCGTGAGGTGGACTTCGGGGTCGGCATTCATCTGGAGCAGCACATCGCGGATGAAGCGCGGCCCCTCGTACCACCAGTGGCCGAAGAGCTCGGCATCAAAGCACGCGGTGACCAGTCCGCGCCGGCCGGTGCGGTGAAGGTGTTCGCGCAGGCGGTCCTTGACCAGGTTGACGAAGTGCTGGGCGTGCTCGTGCAGCTTCGCGGGCAGGTCGTCGGGGTAGTACACGTGCTTGTCGCCCAGGTCCACCTTGTTGCCGGTGATCTTCCAGTAGCGCAGTCCGCGCTTTGGCCCCCACTTCTTGTGGAACTCGAGGTACGCTCCGTCCGCCGGGTAGCCGATCGTGCCCGACCAGACCGTCTCGCAGACTTGCGGATCCCGCGCGATCGCGGTGACGCGCGGGAGGCCGCGCCCATCGGAGTTGACGCGGTGGGGTTCGAGTACGCTACGCCATCCGCGCGAGGGGTACTTCTCCGCTTCATCCCACCCGATCTTCCACCACTGCCCATCGTTGAATACGTGCTCGGAGCGCGATTGCTCGATCAGGTGATGCTCGACGAAGAAGTGGGTGATGCCCTCGTCAGCCACGAGGTTCTCGATGCCGATGCGATCGGCTTTGCCGCCCCAGTGGATCGGGGAGGTCCACGGGCCGGCCGGGCGATAGGCGCATTCGGGCAGCCACATGCCCGTGGGCTTGAACCCCAGTATCCGCTCGCTCGACGCCACCCCCGCGCGGATCTGCGCCCGGATCGAGTTGTCATCCCACAGAAGCGGCATGTACGCGTGCGTGGCGTTCGAGGTGAGGATCTCGATGAAACCCTTGCGGGCACGCTCGGCGTAGGCCTTGGGGATGTCCCTGCCGATGCGGTGGAAGTGCTCGCGGAGGTCCGAGAACGTCTGGGCCCAGCGGTCGGCCAGATACATCATGTGCCCGTTGCCGTGGTGCTCGAAGTCCTTGCGGTCGGCGTGGGCGCGCTCGATGCGGTCCTGGAGGTAATGCTCGAACCCCTGCTTGAAGTGCTCGTGGGAGAGTTGTTCCAGCAGCACCGGCGTCAGCCCGATCGTCAGCCGCGGGTTGCCGTTGAAAAACTCGCACTCGTCGATCGTCGCCAGCAGCGGCAGGTACGTCTCGGCCGCGGCCTCGTAGAGCCAGTCCTCCCCGTGAGGCCAGGTGCCGTGACGCAGGACATAAGGCAGGTGGCCGTGAAGGACGAAAGCGAATGAGCCAAGGGGTTCTGTCATGGGGCCATGGTAAGCGGGGAAGGTTGGAGGGTAAAGGCGGGGTGGGAGGGGGGGAATGTCGAATGCACGAAGGGGAAATGGGGGGCGTATGATATGCAGATGCGTCGGCGGGTGAGTCTTTCGGGAGTCTTGCGATGAACCTTTCAATCGGCTGGATGAAGCACCTGACGATCCTCTTCGCGATCGGAGCGGCCGCGGCGGGCCATGATCGCGCGGCGGCGCTGAATTATCAGTTCACGAAGGTGGCGGAGACAGGGGAGCAGTTCACGGCACTGGGCGCGCCGTCGATCAACAATCCGGGGTTGGTGGTGTTCAAGGCATCGCTGCCGGATGGGCGGGAGGGTGTCTTCGCCGACGGGGGCGGGGCGATTCAACAACACTACCTCACGGAGCAGGGTACCTCGATCATCGGGGGGATTTCCGTCAACGATCGGAGAGATGTGGTATTCCTCGCCGGAGACCTGAGCTATCTCGGCGCCAAGCAGGTGCTTGCACAGATTGATGGGCAGATAGAGGTTGTCGCGATGCTGGGTATCCGCGACTTGCTGACCGAAGGGGCGATCAATAACTCTCGACAGATCGCTTTCCGGCGCCTGCTGGTTAGCGTCGAGGACGGCACGTACCTTTCCCAAGGTTTCAGATCGCCCTCCGAATCCGTGACCGGGACCATCGCAAGCACTCAACCGATCATATCCTTTCCATTCTTTGGGTCGATGGTATCTCCGGCAATCAACAACCTTGGCCAGTTTGTTTTTGCGGACTTTATCAACGGAAAGAACGGTGTCTACTTGAACGACCGGGGAGCGGTCTCGCTGATCTATGAGTTTCCTGACGGTAACACCCGGTTCGGTGGCATGTCGATCAACGACGCGAGTGAAGTAGCGTTCGCGCTGCTGCCAGATCGGCGCACAGGCCAAGGCGTCTTCGGTCTCTTCGTTGATTCGGGCGGCGTCCTCCGCGCGATCGCCGGAACCGATTCCGGCTTCGCGCCGCATCTCCAGGAAGCCGTCCCCACCCTCAACAACGCCGGCCAAATCGTCTTCCTCGGCAATCAGCTTGACTCGGGCCTGGGCATCTTCATCGCGGGGAACGACGCGCCCGAACGCCTGATCGGTGTGGGCGATCTGCTCGATGGCGCTTCGGTGTGGTCGCTTTCCCTGGGGAAGGAGAGCCTCAACGACCGCGGGCAGATCGTCTTCGCCGCCTCGTTCGATGATGGCCGGACCGCGATTTTCCGAGCTGACCCGATTCCTGAACCCGCGACCCTCACGCTTGGCATCGCCGCGACGGTCCTGCTTGCAACGAGCATGGCGCGGCGCCGCGGGCGCCGATCGCCCAGCCTCTGACGCGCCACTCACGC